>NZ_JBNGCJ010000206.1:0-297 GCF_049974785.1 Vibrio genomosp. F10 str. 9ZD137 | reverse complement strand
TTTGCCGCTTAGCAGAGCGTTAGTCGTTTAATGCTTTGAAAGGTTTTGATGCTAAAGTTGGTTCAGTAACTTTCGCCGTATTGTTTTACTGGCAACGTTTTTGGGCGCTACTGGATCGCATGATGTTAATGTTCAATTTAGGGCACTTCGTTTGGCTGAGCTAAATGCATAGCCTTGCCCTAAGTAAGTTCTACAAATGTCGAGTATTGGTTATAAGAACATTAGCTTGTGCCAATAATCAGCATTCAATGGCAAAGCCACCGACTAACAAGTTAATTAAGTGGACTTATCAACGCT
>NZ_JBNGCJ010000205.1:0-231 GCF_049974785.1 Vibrio genomosp. F10 str. 9ZD137 | reverse complement strand
GTGGGGCTTGGCCCGTTTGCAGGTGTTCTTGCGCTCTTTATTCACACCACTGGCGTGTTGGCAAAGCTGTTTTCCGAGGCCGTTGAAGCGATCGATCTAGGCCCGGTTGAGGGGGTTCGTGCCACAGGGGCAAATAAAGTGGAAGAAGTCCTTTATGGGGTGTTGCCTCAAGTTCTTCCGTTGTGGATTTCGTTCACTCTCTATCGCCTTGAATCCAATGTTCGCTCCGCC
>NZ_JBNGCJ010000204.1:0-4089 GCF_049974785.1 Vibrio genomosp. F10 str. 9ZD137 | reverse complement strand
GTGCCGTGGTGTCATTCAGACTACCGGACGCCAGAACTTTGGTACCTTGAATCACTTTATGGGCCGTTCGCATGTTGACCCAGAAACCATTGGTACCACAGTCAACGGAGTCACGGTAGAAGCACCACCAGAAAATCCACTCTATGCCGATCTCGATTTCTGTTCTAATCCAGGGCTTATTTGTAGCTCGGAAGAAAACCGAGAAATCAAATGGATTGCAGGTCTGTTCTACTGGGTAACATCGGTACAGGCTTATAACGACGAGAGTGGCACTTACGCTGGCTGGAATTACCACACCGAGCTTAAAAACTACGTTGATGGTGGTCTACAAGGTACCGCATTTATTGATGCGGTATCAGGTATAGTTAATCGCGGTTGCCCCGACAGTACCTGCCCTGTCAGTGGTGAAGTTCATGCCATTAAAGAGCGCCAAGATAACTTTAAACTTGTATTGCAAACCCTTGGGCTAAACCCTCAATAATTGCAGAACCACAATATTAGAAACGCCTATTAAAACAGTAGTCGAATACAAATAGGTCGTATCAATCACAGAAAACACTGGCTCCCCAAACGGGAGCCATTTTCTTTTAGCGGTCTAGATATTTATCTTTATAGCTTTCTAGTTTCTTACAAATCCGTCGCTATGCCATAATGTCACTGGTTTCAGTAGCGTGAAGATCAGATATCAACTCTAACTAAGTGACCTAATTCAGCGTACCACTACACTTGAACATATTGTTTATGTTTTTACGCTCGAAGTTTCTCTTATATATTATATAATATTTATTGCTCACATATTTATGGGATTAATGTCGCGTTATTTTATATTTAAATGCTACGTTGAATTAACGTTTTTTGTGGGTATATACTTACCAAGTTATGATAGCTTGGTTTAAAATAAATAAAGTTAATGTGGAAATTTAATTATGAAACTAGATTCATCTAAATTGCTGACTTCAAAAAGCGTAAAAACGACTATTATCTCTGTGAATGACAAAGCAAAAGCAAAGTAGTCGAAATATGTTTACCAATTTATAGCTCAGTTTCGGCTGGGCTATTTATAGTTTAAGGATTTAAAAATGGATGTATCTCTCTTTTCTAAGCAAGAATTAAATACCTCTCTACTGTCTTCACTATCGTATATTTACTCTGAACTTAACAAGTCAAATTCCGCTTCTACTCCATTCGATAGCATAGTTAACTCTTTGAGTCCTAATTGGGTAACTTTCGGTTTGTACAATATGCTCATTGATACTGTAGAGGATAATAGTATTGAACAGTCGAAACTTCTACTGGATGATATTTTGCGTTCATTTAGTCTAATTTCACCCTCTATCTTAGTAGCCGTTCTTAACTCTGAGTATTCGCTTACAAAAACAGAATTAATTACTAGAGAGCTATCAAAACACTCAGATAAGGTTATCAAATGCGGGGAGCTTGATAGCGCGAATTGTGTTCATGCAAAAACAAAAATTAAAGAAACTTTGGACCTAATCCAGTGTGGCTCTCCTTTACTTTGGTCGCTATTGTCTGACTATGTAGATGAGATTGTTCTTACTGGTAGCACTAACGGACATTATGTGCAGTCCGCTGCTAGCTTTAATCTCTTTGGGTTAGTAATTATCAACGGCGATAACAGACAAGATGTTGATTTCTACCTAGAACATATTATTCATGAGCTTGCCCACATAATCCTTTATACGGTTAATGCAAAGGAAAGTGTTGTATTAAATGGAGAAGATGAACGGTTCCAAGCTCCCTATAGAGCGGATTTGAGGCCAATGGATGGGATCTATCATGCATATTTTGTTATGAGCTACATTATTAAGTTTCTTAGAACATTAGTGGTCAGTAGAGTCTTGAACGAGACTTTAGTCGATAAAGTTGAACGACGAATATCCATCACTGAAAGTCAGTTTGTAAAAACTCACGATATGATGGTTTGGGAAGCCAAGTTTACCCCTATTGGGAGAAAAATTTTCGACGATGCGTACACTGAAACCATTCACGCTCTGAGTAATGAAGGTAGTTATGCATAACGATATTCTTACCAGTATCAATCAATTCGAGTTTTACAATAGCTCATTATATGGACGGCCTTTGCGAGCCCATCTAAAACAAAGCTATCTACTATGTAAGAAATTGGGATGTTCTGATATGGAGTGTATCGTAGCCCTTTATCATAGCTTCTATGGCGAGTTATTTGGTTACGAGTCCTCCGGTCATCCATATGCTGACAGAGCGACTCTTCAACTATTGATCGGTCCAAAAATTGAAGAGTTAGTTTATCTATACAATATCATTCAGGCCAAACAAGGTCTTTATGACGTTGTCTCTGAAGACAAGAAATCACACCTATTTTGGTTTGAGTCACTGATCGGGAAAGTAGGTATAACCAGCAATCAACGGAAAATACTTGTTAATGTTTCTGCCACCGAGACGTTGGAGCAAGTTAACTATCTTGTCAACGTCACTAAGCAATATTCTATAGAAAAGGTCGCCCCTCATATTGAAAAACTGGGGCAATATTTAGAGTTGCTCCACCCTAAAGTACAACAAGAACTTGCTACTGCGACAAAGAGGATTAGCTATGTCACTTAAAATGCCCCGTAATTTCTTTTTTGTTCGAATTGGGGAACTGTTCACGTCACTTAGCACACGTATGATTGTAGGTGGATTGTCTTGGTACTGTATATCTGTCTTAAGCAATGCAGCAATGGCCTCCATGCTATATGGAGGTTTCTATTTATTCAAACTTATTTTTGGCGTATTACTTTCTCCACTTGGAGATTCATTCAATAAAAAGAACCTACTAATTATCAGTTCTGCTACCCTGCTAGGTTCATCATTATTAATGCTGTTAGGTTTCTATGCTGATATTGCAGTTGTGAGTATCGTGATAGGAATATTGATTATTTCATTTGGGGACTCCTATCTCTCTGGAATAGTGAACGCAATAATACCGGAAATAATACCTAAGCACTTAGTTGAGCGAGCGTATCAAAATACCTTCATACTGCAATCAGTGGCCAATATTATTGGTATAGCGATGGGAGTTACAGTAATTGAAACTTTTGGAATTTCATTTATTCTAGGCTTTTCACTGGTATTATCTGGGATATCAATAGTACTTTTTTCTTTGATAAATTATAAAGCTGATGTTATTACTAATATAAAATTTACCACCCACTCGCAAGATATTATTGAGGGTGTTAAGTTGAGTTATAAATACAAGACTGAGTTTTATTGGAATCTTATTTCATCTCTATCCAATTTGGCGGTGGTGCCTTTGGTTGGAATTTTGGTACCATATTATGTATCAATGGTGGTTGAGAAACAGGCAATTTATGTGGCAACACTGGAGCTATCATTAACCATTGGAGTTTTCTTAGCAGCCACTTACGTTCAGCCCATTCTTTCCAAGCGGTATTCAAAGATTTCACTTGTTCAATCTGCTTTTGTTGGTATATCCATCAGTATGGCGCTGTTGGCATTTTCGAATAGCCTGCTAGCCTGGCACATAGGCCTCTTGACACTAGGAGTTTCAATTGTAGTAAATAATATTTCAATAGAGAGCGTGCGTGCAGTTGCCATACCACAAGAATTTCGAGCTAGATTACAGGTTGTACACCAACTGTTTATTCAAAGTAGTATTCCATTTGGGTTCTATATATTTTCATTCAAGGAGAGTCAGGATAACTTAGTTATGATCCTATACTCATTTTCCGTTATGTTTTTAATATTTAGTTTCCTCATACCAATGATACCCCAAATGAAGATACTACTAAGCAAAAGTAGTGAAACTTTAGACGGGGCATATGCAGATCTTTTCGAAGCTAAATAGCTAAATTTAGCTAGTAGGGCTTTATCTAAGACAGGGATTACATCAATTGCCAAGCGATGGAGAGCATGATGAACGATTTGACCAAACATCAATACTATTGCAGAGTGCTAACAGGACTATGTCTTCGATAAGTTATGCTAAATGGAAAACAAAAAAAGTACCCCATTGTGTTTCAGGGTCATCAATAAGAAATGATTAAACTGTACTAATTTCCATATTAAACATATTAAAAGGACACACACTGT
>NZ_JBNGCJ010000203.1:0-529 GCF_049974785.1 Vibrio genomosp. F10 str. 9ZD137 | reverse complement strand
TTATGGCCGCTATTGTTGGAGCAGCTGGATTGCTGCCTACGATGGCAGCGATTAGAGCGGGCAAGCGAGTGTTACTGGCAAACAAAGAAGCCTTGGTTATGTCTGGCCAGCTTTTTATTGATGCGGTTAAACAGCATGGCGCAGAACTGCTTCCTGTGGATAGCGAGCACAATGCCATTTTTCAATGCTTACCAAGTGAGATTCAAACAACCTTAGGTCATTGCGATCTCACACAGCACGGTGTTCAGCATATCTTATTAACGGGCTCTGGCGGCCCATTTCGTTATACCGAAGTTTCATCGCTGATTCATGTCACACCGGAGCAGGCGATTGCTCACCCTAACTGGTCTATGGGGCCTAAAATATCGGTCGATTCAGCAACCATGATGAATAAAGGGCTGGAGTATATCGAGGCGAAGTGGTTGTTTAATGCTAAACAATCTGAGCTGAAAGTGATCATCCATCCTCAATCGGTTATTCATTCTATGGTCCAATTTCGTGATGGTTCTGTGAAGATCGGAAGAGCGGT
>NZ_JBNGCJ010000202.1:0-230 GCF_049974785.1 Vibrio genomosp. F10 str. 9ZD137 | reverse complement strand
ACGATATCCACTGCAATTTCATCCGGCTGTCCAGCGATAGTCACTTCCGCGATTTCCGTTTCACGACCTGGTGTTTTTAGGTCCAACTTAGTAATCAAGAAGCGGAATAAACCGTAGTACAAACATGCCCAAATCGGTCCGATGATAAAGAACATCCACGCATTACTCGACATTGGGTAATACAAGAAGAACTGAATGGCACCATGAGCAAAATCGGTACTGTGTTTAAT
>NZ_JBNGCJ010000201.1:0-15687 GCF_049974785.1 Vibrio genomosp. F10 str. 9ZD137 | reverse complement strand
TCTATGTCGCATACATTAGGGTATGGCTTGGCGTCTTTGCTGGCGGTGACCTCAACACTGTCACCCAGCTACCCTATCGCCATTTGCGTGATGCTCTCTTTCTCTATCGTGATCATTTCTCGATTGAAAAAAACGATTCAACCCAACGCGAATTAGAGCGTCGACTTTATTCTGTTAGGTACGTTAGGAACTCTTTTATTCTCAATAGCTCTCGGGCAGTCGGAACACAGTTTCCGCCCTGCACATTTGTAAACTAGACAACAACTGGTTCGAACAAACTTCAATTCATTGGTGGCAGGGTCAATGCTTAAAGACTGAGTCAGTTGTTCAGGAAGGCCACATGCAGAAAGCCATAATTTCGCTTGCTCAAACAGGTAATGATACGTCAGTTCAGGCGCGTACTTTTTCAGCTTTACAATGCAGCGTAGTATTCCATCGGCTAACAGATGGTGGGTAAATCCCGGTCTAATTCTCGTCCACTCACTCATTTCATTTCGGTAATGCTCAAACAACGTTTGTAGATCTTGGCCTGCTAACGCTATCAATGCACTTTGGTCACCATGAGTATGATCAGACGTTTCAAATTGGTAGCCAGCAACAAAGTCATTCTGAACAAATTGAGCGATACGCTTAAGATCTGGCAGTGCCTGACAAGCATAAACAGAGACAAACGAAAGATACAGTGGCTGCCAACACAGTAAATCCCATGTTCGCGTTAACCAGTACGCCTTGCCCGCTTCAGGCGAATTTTTCGCGATGCTTTCATAGAGATCTTGAATAAGCAGACTGCTGTTGTGATCAAAATGAATAATGCCGTGTTGTTGTGGGTTGTTGGGTAGCGATTCTAATTTTCCAGCAAGGTAAGGCGTTATCTGCTTAGAAAATTCAAACAATTGATTCATGAAAAAATCTTGAGGCATAAAAAGAAGTCAATATAACGAAGAAGTACCTAGAGTAAATATAACCCACCCCAAATGCAATTGATTATCATTACGTTTGGGGTGGCAAATATCAGATATGGGCAGCCCCATCGTTCAAAAGAGCAATACTTACGTATCTTTCCGAGCTAAACGATGGTGATCATTTATTTGACCACCCGCTATGCCTGTTACCCACTACTCTAGAGGTCTAAACCTGCTTTAAAAGATATATTCACACCATATTACTTATCGTTCTGCTTCTTTTACCACCTCAGTTTCTTCATTGGCTTCAGCAAGCCAACGTTTCACTGCAGAGCTGTTCAGTACTTTAATTTGGTATTGTTTAGCCTGGGCAGATAACTCAACACCATACGACTGAAAACGGAGGGCGAGAGGAGCATACATCGCATCGGCAATGGACCACTCACCGAACAGCCACCCACCAGGGTAACACGCCATTTGAGCTGACCATAACTGCTCAACCCGAGCTATCTCATTTATCGCTTCAGGACTCAGTTCCACTTTTCTATTTGCTCGGCAATTCATCGGTAGCTCACTACGTAAACTCATGAACCCCGAATGCATTTCAGCAGAAATGGCACGAGCTTGAGCTCTCAAATATCTATCTTCAGGCCACGCTTTCCCTTCGAGAAAAGCTTCATTCACATATTCCAAAATAGCGAGAGAATCCCAAATGGACACCCCATTGTCTATCAGCACAGGGACTTTACCTGCAGGAGTCACACCACTCAGTTTTTGATAGAATTCTTCGGTGTAAAGTTTGAGTTTCGAGACTTCAATATTTACATCGTATTGAGCAAATATAAGCCATGCACGTAATGACCAGCTTGAATAATTTTGGTTACCGATAATGAGTTTCATCTAGGCCTCCTGCCTGTTCCTTTGATTAGAAAACTCAGCTTAGGGGATTGTTTTCTGAATAACTAACGGATAGTTTCGATACAACCTATTTATTAAACCGATGGATAAACGTTCAACATGGACTTTGATGCTCTAAAGAGTTTTCTCGCCTTTGGCGACACTGGCAGCTTTACTCGAGCGGCTAAACAGATTAACCGTACTCAATCCGCTTTTAGCGCTCAAATGCGAAAACTGGAAGATGAGCTCAGTGTTAAGTTGTTCGAAAAAGAAGGACGAAACCTCGTATTAAGTGAAGCAGGGCTCGCCCTTAGAGCTCATGCAGAGCATTTAGTCAACATGCATAATACCGCACTTAAACAAGTGAAACGCTACAAAAACAAACACCCACTTCGCCTTGGGTGTCCAGAAGATTACAACGACAGTATTCTGCCAAAAGTGATTCGTTTACTTCAAGAGTCTGAACCGACTTGTTCCATACAAGTGTTCAGTCAGCCCAGTTTAACGTTAAGAGAATGGCTTGATGACGGAAAGCTGGATGCCGCGATTCTCACTCGGTTAGCCGAGAGCGAAGAAGGGTATTGGCTTGCACGAGATCAAGGGGTTTGGATTTCACATCACGACTTTTCTATCGACGACACTAAACCTATCCCGTTGGCACTGTTTCAATCAGACTGCAATTACCACGCAGCGGCGGTCGAGGGGTTAATAAAACGAGGAACTGCCTATCAATTGCTGGCTTGCTGCAATACGGCATCCGCTCAACGCGCTATTGTTAGGGAAAGAATGGGGATAGGAGCGATGGGTAAGATAAGCGTGTCCAATGACCTTAAGATTCTAGACGATATGCCTCCGTTGCCATCCGTGGACATTGTGTTGGTATCAGCCGCTTCTTTTCATCCCCTACTTGATAACATTGCGCTACAAAAGATCAGTAAGGCGTTCAAGAATCTCATTTAGGCCTTTCTAGCTCTTCGCTTACTTGACTACAGATCTGAGTAAAGACTTGAGTAAAGACGCCAAAAACAACAAAGGCCTGACAACTTAAAAAGTCGTCAGGCCTTATAGAATATGGCACGCCCTAGAGGATTCGAACCTCTGACCACATCCTTAGAAGGGACGTGCTCTATCCAGCTGAGCTAAGGGCGCGCTACAGGAAAGAATTATACGAATAGAAATGAGTAAAGCAATGGGTTTATTCCACTTTGTTGGTTAAGTGTTTAAAAAAGAGTCATGCGGCTATAAAAACCACAATTCGCGCTAGACGCAAACGTTTGCTTATGGATGTTAACCGTAAATTCTGCGACAATAGTTTTATAAGAATTGACTATCAGAATGAAGGAACGTCATGACTGCTCAAAATATCGACGGAACACTTATCTCTCAAACCGTTCGCTCAGAAGTTTCAGCCCGTGTAAAAGCACGAGTGAACGCCGGTTTAAGGGCTCCAGGGCTTGCTGTAGTGCTCGTGGGTGAAGACCCGGCTTCTCAGGTTTATGTAGGTAGCAAACGACGCGCCTGTGAAGAAGTTGGGTTTGTGTCTAAGTCTTACGACCTGCCACCGACGGCCTCTGAAAGTGAATTGCTTGCACTGGTTGAACAGCTAAACAATGATCCTGAAATCGATGGCATTCTGGTTCAACTGCCTCTTCCTGCAGGAATCGATGCGACCCATGTTCTTGAAAGCATCATTCCTGAAAAAGACGTCGATGGTTTCCACCCATACAACGTCGGTCGCTTGGCTCAGCGTATTCCTAAACTACGCTCATGCACACCAAAAGGTATTATCACGCTTCTCGATCGTTACAATATCGATCTTCGCGGTAAACATGCCGTTGTTGTTGGAGCATCAAACATTGTCGGCAGACCGATGACATTAGAGCTTTTGTTGGCAGGTTGTACGACAACGACTTGTCATCGCTTTACGAAAGATCTTGAAGGGCATGTACGTCAAGCTGATGTTGTCGTCGTGGCGGTGGGTAAACCCAACTTTGTTCCTGGTGCCTGGATTAAGAAAGGCGCGATTGTGGTTGATGTCGGTATTAACCGCTTAGAGTCGGGCAAGCTTGTTGGCGATGTGGAATATGATGCCGCAAAAGAAAACGCTAGCTACATCACTCCAGTACCCGGTGGAGTCGGCCCTATGACCGTTGCCAGCCTTATTGAAAATACGATGATTGCTTGTGAACAATTCCATACTGAAAAGTAAGCTCAGAGCTATTTAGATATATTCGCTGTTTAGAGATATAAACTATCTAGAGAAATGAACGATAGAAGCAGGGCTCGATAACAAGAAGCTCTATGCAATAAAAAGGCTCCTTCATAGGAGCCTTTTGTGTTTGACGTGCTTTTAATACGTAATACGGTCTGCTAAGTGGCTCACTGCGAGCGCAAAGTAGTAAGATCGGTTCCACTTCATGAGAACGTTGTAATTGTTGTAGACCAGATAAGTACGGCCTTTGTAGTCATCAGGCATAATTAGCCATGCTTTAATATCGGTATCGAGCTTGGGTAATGGGCTACCGTCATATCGGGTGATGCCTAGTTCACTCCATTGCTGGATGTACTTGCCTTTATCGGCAGTTCGGCCTTGCAACTGAATATCCACCGATTCTGGCACCTGAACTTGACGCCCCCAGGTGTAGGTATCATCCCAACCCGATTGGCTTAAGTAATTGGCTGTTGATGCGAACACATCAGCCTTTGTGTTCCAGATATCTTTCTTTCCATCACCATTGCCGTCTGCAGCAAAAGCCAAAAAGGAGCTTGGCATAAACTGACACTGACCCATCGCACCCGCCCAAGAACCTTTCATCGCTTCAGGGGTTATGTGGCCTTCATCTAAAATGGTTAATGCCGCCATTGCCTCTTTACGAAAGAACGCTTCTCTGCGCCCTTCGTACGCCAGTGTGGTTAATGCATCAATGACACTGTAATTACCGGTAAATTTACCGAAGTTACTTTCAACGCCCCACAAAGCAACAATGTACTGTGGCTGCACACCATACTCATCACCAATACGCTTGAGATCGGCATAGTGCTTGTTGTATAAGTCTTTCGCCTGTTTCACTTTCCAATCAGGAACCGCTCTTGGAATGTATTCGTCAAGCGTGAGTTTCTTCTCTGGTTGGTTTCTATCAGCCGTCACAGCTCGAGGCTTGAAAGTAACCTTTTCAAAAGCGCGAGTGACCATGTCAGGCGAAATGCCCTGCTCTATCGCTTCTTCCTTTAACTTCTCAACGTATTGTTCAAAACTCAGTTCATTGGCTATTGCCGAGCATGACAAACCTAAACCTAGTAATACTGATAGAATTTTTTTCAAACTGCCCTCCTTGAGCAATCTTCGCACTATTTTTGTTGTGCTTTTTGTTCTTTATATTTATCGAGCAAATTCTCTTGGGGTGGTGGCAGTTGCAAGAAAAAGCCTTCGTCATCCAACGATTTTTGCACCTTTTCTCTGTTCCCTTGAGCCAGTTTATGCTTATCCAGTTTTATCACCATCACAAATATAGGTTTACCGAACATTTGCATCAAGGTGTCAGGAACTTGTGAAAAATCATCCTTCTTCGGGATGTACAGGTAAGTCCCTTCTTTCTTAGAACTTTTATATATAGAACAAAGCATAAGTCGCCTTTTGATTAAATGTTGAGTCATTCATTTAAATAACGTTAGAGTTTTGAAAATTAACCGCAACAGCACTTGCCGTCACAAGTCATGAAATATAACATGAGACCCTCAGCTTCAGGCAATGCCGTTTCAGTAAAGGCAGAAAAATATAATGTCCAATACTCCCGATTTAAAAGGCAGCAGCTTCACTTTGTCAGTGTTACATCTTTCTGATAACGAAGTCACTAAAACAGTTACATTTCTTAAAGAAAAAGTGTCGCAAGCCCCTGCTTTCTTCACCTCTGCTCCCGTTGTTATCAATATTGCGAAAGTAGAAGGGGATATCGATTTCACCACATTAAAAATGGGCATTGAAGAGGTTGGAATGATTCCAGTAGGGATCACTGGCAGTAAAGATAAGCGACTTCAAAACCTAGCAACAGACGCTGGGTTTGCGGTTATGTCCGCGACCAATACACGAGCTCAAGCTCCCGCGCAGATGGCTCCGCCCACTGTGATTCGTACACCTGTACGCTCAGGGCAACAGGTGTATGCAAAGGATGGCGACTTAGTCATTTTAAACCACGTAAGTGCGGGTGCAGAAGTTATCGCCGATGGTTCTATTCATATTCATGGAACACTTCGTGGGCGCGCCATTGCCGGTGCGAATGGGCAACAACAAGCAAGAATATTTTGCAACGATTTACAAGCTGAACTGGTGTCGATTTCAGGGAACTACTGGTTGAGCGATAAGATTGAAGAGACGTTTTGGCAGAAGAAAGTCATGATCAGCATGGATAATGATTCACTGACGCTTGAAACACTCACACTATAATTAAAAAGGAAAAACCATGGCTCGCATTATTGTTGTCACGTCAGGTAAAGGTGGCGTAGGTAAAACGACTTCAAGTTCCGCCATCGCATCAGGGCTGGCACTCAAAGGACAAAAAACCGCTGTTATTGACTTTGATATTGGTTTAAGAAATCTTGATTTGATCATGGGCTGTGAACGCCGTGTCGTTTATGACTTTGTTAATGTGATCAACGGTGAAGCGACATTAAATCAAGCGTTAATCAAGGATAAAAGAGCTGAAAATCTGTTCATTTTACCTGCATCACAAACTCGTGATAAAGATGCTTTAACCAAAGAAGGTGTGCGCCGAGTCTTCGATCAGTTAGATGAAATGGGGTTTGATTTCATTATTTGTGACTCACCAGCAGGTATTGAGCAAGGCGCTCTCATGGCGCTGTATTTTGCCGATGAAGCCATTGTTACCACGAACCCAGAGGTGTCTTCGGTTCGAGATTCTGACCGTATTCTTGGTATCTTGGATTCTAAATCACGTCGTGCAGAAGAAGGCTTGCCACCGGTTAAGCAGCACTTATTACTCACTCGTTACAATCCAGCGCGTGTTACATTGGGCGAAATGCTCAGCGTGGAAGATGTGGAAGAAATTCTGCACATTCCACTTCTTGGGGTTATCCCTGAGAGCCAAGCCGTTCTCAATGCGTCGAACAAAGGTGTCCCTGTGATTTTTGATGAAGAGTCAGATGCAGGCTGTGCTTATAACGATACAGTAGAGCGCTTACTCGGCGAACAAGTGGAATTCCGCTTTATAGTCGAGGAAAAGAAAGGAATCTTTAAGCGACTATTCGGAGGTTAAGCACATGTCATTGTTAGAATTTTTCCGCCCTCAAAAAAAGAACTCGGCCAATCTAGCCAAAGAGCGCTTACAAATTATTGTGGCCGAACGACGTAGCCACAACGATCCTTCGCCTTCTTACTTACCACAATTAAAAGAAGATATTCTTAAGGTGATTGCAAAGTACGTAGAAGTCGATCCTTCAATGGTTGAGTTAAGCTTTGAGCATAAAGATGACGACATCTCAGTACTTGAGCTGAATGTAAAACTTCCAGATGAAGAAAAATAATAGGTAGATCAGTTACTTACTTGCTTGGCTACTTAGCTACTTAGCTACTTAGTAAATGAGCCACTTGGTCCGTTATTGTTTCAATGCAGCTGTGTCGTGTTTATGAGCCTCTTTTGTTAGAGGCTTTTGTTTATGTATTTTCCGAAACGCCCCCCCTCGACAGGTTGAATAGACAAAAAAGCCGCTGAGTGGGTCACATTCGTATTCTTAATGTGGTCCACTCAGCGGCTTGATCTATTATTTTTGAGAACGAACTTTACTCCATCCCTTCACCGACTTGCTGCACAAGGTAGGAGCTGGTTGGCTTAATGGTATCGACAAGTGCCCGGACTCGTTCAATAGACTCAACCACATAACTGTTCTTTCTATAATTCATATAAATAGGACGAGACCACTCATCTGTATCTGCGACTCGGTATAACTGCTCAGCCTCAAGGAACGGCTCTGCCAAAGACAACGGTAAATAGGCGCATCCACCTTTCTCTAAAATAAAGTCGAGGGCGATTCTACCTGTCGATGTTCTAAGATATGGGGCTGGGATATTGGGGTGTCTGTCAGCGTGTTCGAAAGTAAAACGAGTCCCCCAGTCAACATACACGTATTTATTACTAAAGGCGCTCTCAGCCGATGACGGTTCTGTCGAGACCAAAATCAGGGTCAGCTCTGCTATTTGATGATGACAGAATTCCTCTAATTTAAATGGGTCAAAAGAAAACGCGATATCTAGAGAATGCTCTAGTAAATTTCTATGCAGTTGCTCACGGCCTAAAGATTCCGCCGAAAAGCCATAACCATCCAATGAGCCGGTTAATACACTTAAGCCATTTTGTAAGTACGCATCCCAGATATTGGGGGTCCCACCAATGAGCAACTGTTTGGTTTTATTGCTCTCAAGTGACAGTTCAAAACTGGCTTGCTTTAAGGTGGAAACCATCGTTTCAGCATAACCCAGCAAACGCTGGCCCGCAGAAGTCAGTTGGATGTTGTTGCGATGACGAATAAACAGTTTAACGTCAAAATATTCTTCAAGCTGTTTAATTCGTGCACTTACTGCCGCCTGAGTGATATATAGGTTTTCAGAAGCTCGTCCAAAATGTTTTTCTTTCGCAACTTCTAAAAAGGTCTGAAATACTTTCACATCCATAGTTTGTTCACACTTAAAATAAAAGAATTGTACGGCACGACCACCTATTTAACTGGGGGTGTAAACGGCCAGAAAATCATAAAAATTTTTTATCTATTCGACAAAAACAATTCGTTTTCATCATTAACTTCAATATCCTATTCTTCAATTGAAGTTAATAGGCGCTTAAATGACAGCGTGTCTTTTAAGCCTCTTTCCATCATTATTTGTTGCTTTCTGAGGTCTCTATGACTGACATTCAATTTCGCCACGGTAAAAAACGGTTTTTCGACATGGTTAAGTTTCCCAGAGGGTTTGCCAAGTCAGGTGATTTTACTTTACTTGAAAACGAACTCTTAATGACGTTTGGTGAAACTATGCTAGCGCTTGAAAGTGGTGAATTACTGCCTGAAAACGCAGACGAAAAACACTTTTTAAAGGTTCTTAAACACCCAGCAAAAGCGAAAACCAAACTCGAACATGTATGGCTAAAATACATTCGATTGGCTAGGGATCGAAAATCTTTTCACACCCTTAATAGCCGTAGCAATTTTCAAATGTCAGCGATGGAGACTGATTATTCAATGGATGATGAGGCACTCGACGTCGCCTAACATTTCCTCTCATTAATCTTTCTACTGCCTGCACCATAAAGCCCGTCTAATGCGCTTAACGTTCCATTGCCCCCACTTTGGAACGTTAACTGCCTTACTGCTTATCTGCTTATTTATTTACTTATTTACTTATTTATTTACTAAGTGATACTGCTTTTCGCTACATCGAGATCTGTTGATACAAACGACTTACGCTACTTAACCAATTTGTTGAGGTTTTCGCCCATCAATTCAAGTCGCCAACCTTGCATCACATCCGGTAATCTACTCGGATCCCGGTCATTTTTCCATACCCAACTCAGCAGCTGATTCAACTGCTTTTTAGACGCTAAGAATTCAGTGGCCAGCCCAGATTGAGTCGATGTTTTTTTGACTTCATCTTTTAAATGTTTAAATAGCTGCTTGTATCCGGGATGGTCCATTAAACGATCGATAGGCGCTGGATATTCATCTTCCGGTGTTTGCTGTGCTGATTTAACCATACTCACTAAACGCGCCCCATGGCGACGTACCGAGCGAAAATCGATCCCTTCTTGCTCCATCTGCTGCATACTGGTTATTGCATCGCGGGCAACCAACAATAAGTCGGTTTCTTTAAAGACAAAGTTTAACGCCAAATCTCGTTTCTTTGCTTCTTTATAACGCCATGTGGCTAGCGGTTTTAAGATGGCAAGCTGCTTCGGTTTCAACTGCCACGCCCCTTTGATATCTCGATAAACGTTATTGCTATCAATGTCTTTAATTCGTTTGCTCACCAGATGTGCAGACTCTTCTAACGCTGCATCCCACCAACCAGCATGCATGGTTTTTTCTTGAAGCTTTTCATACAGAGGGAAGAGATAAAAAACATCAGCGGCCGCGTATTCAAGCTGCTTAACACTCAATGGTCGCGCCATCCAATCCGTGCGTGACTCACTTTTATCCAATTCAACACCAATATACTCACTAACAAGACTTGCAAACCCAGTAGACAAACCATGACCCAAGAATGCCGCCATAATCTGTGTATCGACCATTGGAAAAGGCGTGCAACCAAAAGCGTTCTGGAACACCTCAAGGTCTTCACCGCAAGCGTGCAGAACTTTAAGTACAGAAGTATCTTTCAACAAGGCAACGAATGGTGACATGTCATCGAAAACCGTAGGATCGATCAGAGACAACTGCTCTCCATCGAACAACTGGATTAAGCCCAATAAAGGGTAAAAAGTTCGAACTCTCACGAACTCTGTATCAAGCATCACAACATCAGACTGCTGTGCTTGTTGGCAGACACGCTCTAAATCGGACGGTTGGGTAATGATTTGATAGTTCACAAAGTACTCGCTAATGTTTTTGTAGAGGCAATAAAAATGCCGACAATAATGTCGGCATTCTAACACTATTCCCAATTAAGTTTCTGACAAGTTGTCGCCAGGGCTATGGGTTATTACGCACTTTCTCTTTGCGCTAATTGAGCATCATTTTCTTCGCGTAAAACACGGCGCAGTATTTTGCCGACGTTCGTTTTCGGTAGTTCTTCTTTAAACTCAACCAACTTAGGGACTTTATAGCCTGTCAGCTGTTCACGACAGTGAGCGATCACTTCTTCTTTGGTTAAGCTAGGATCACGCTTCACTACATAGATTTTCACTATTTCGCCTGATACTTCATGCTCTTGGCCTATCGCCGCCACTTCTAACACCTTGCCATGAGACGCGACAACATCTTCAATCTCATTTGGATAGACGTTAAAACCAGACACCAAAATCATGTCTTTCTTTCGGTCAACAATATGTAGGAAGCCTTGATCGTCAAACTTAACGATGTCGCCGGTTGATAACCAACCTTCAGCGTTAATCACCTCTTTGGTTGCTTCAGGGCGCTGCCAGTAGCCTTGCATAACCTGAGGGCCTCGAACTTGCAGCTCCCCAACGTCAGTGTTTGACAACAGTTTGCCTTCGTCGTCCACAATACGAACTTCCGTCGATGGTACTGGTAGACCAATAGAACCGTTGTACTCAGTGAGATCATAAGGGTATGCTGCAACCAGTGGTGCACATTCTGTCAGGCCGTAACCTTCCAGTAAGTAACAACCGGATATCTTCTTCCATTTTTCGGCCACGACACGTTGAACCGCCATGCCGCCACCCACAGACAATCGCAAATTACTGAAATCGAGCTCATTAAAGTCTTCATTATTGACTAACGCATTGAATAATGTGTTTACGCCTGTGATCGCAGTAAATTGATATTTCTGCAGCTCTTTAATAAAGCCCGGAATATCTCTAGGATTGGTGATAAGAAGGTTACTTCCACCAATTTCTAAAAACAGCAAACAGTTCACAGTGAGCGCAAAAATATGGTAAAGCGGTAGCGCAGTCACAACCAGTTCACGACCGTCTGCCAATACAGGGCCATACGCGCCTTTCGCCTGCATGACATTGGCAATCATATTGCGATGGGTCAAAATCGCCCCTTTGGCAACACCCGTCGTACCACCCGTGTATTGCAAGAACGCGATATCTTCACCCGACATATGAGGCTTCACGTATTGAAGTCTGCGCCCTTTGTGAAGCGCTTGACGCATAGAAATAGCACCCGGCAAATTGTATTTCGGTACCATGCCTTTTACGTACTTCACCACAAAATCAACAATGGTCCCTTTTGCGCGAGGGAGCATTTGACCCAAACTGGTCAATACCACATGCTTTACCGGTGTTTTATCGACAACCTGCTCTAAGGTATTCGCAAAGTTAGAGACGATCACGATGGCTTTTGCGTCTGCATCAATGAGCTGATGTTCGAGCTCTCGTGGGGTGTAAAGTGGGTTCACATTGACGGCAATCATCCCTGCTCTCAACACACCAAATAGCGCGACTGGATATTGAAGCAGGTTTGGCATCATCAGTGCGACACGATCGCCTTTTTTTAGCTTAAGTTCATTTTGTAGGTACGCCGAAAAAGCACGGCTACGTTCTTCAAGTTTGCGGAATGTCATCACCGAGCCCATGTTCATAAAGGCGGGTTGATCGGCAAACTTTTGCACCGACTGTTCAAACATCTCAACGAGAGATGCGTACTGATCAGGGTTAATGTTTTCTGGTACGTCTGTTGGGTAGCGTGTGAGCCAAGGTTTTTCCACGGTATTGTTCCTCATTATCGGCAAGCTGATTGACCGTTATTATTATTCGTCTATTACAGCACAGCCAAAGCACTTGAGCACGTAACACTCAAACACTTGTTTAAATTTTGTTAAGCAAACCAAATATTAGAGCGGTGACACTAGAAGGCGACTGTAAATGACAGTGATGTGCGCCATCTATGATCTCAACACTCACTTCAGTCATTGCCTCAACGTCGTCCAACAGATTCGAAATACGCGGGAAGTCCTTTAAATGGGCATATCCTTGATCCCCCAAAATAACCAATTGAGGGCAATGAATCTTCTGAATCACGGCGGCTGCATGTTCCAATGACATACGATATAACGAGTCACTTTGTAATCGGCTATCGTGTCGCCAATGCCACACTCCCTGGTGGCAAATCATTCCGCGTTCAACCACGGGTCTGATTAAGCGGCTATCAAGCCCATTTAGGGTTGCCCGACGCATGGTCATCTCTTCTAGGTTACTGGTCGTTCTTTTGGGTTTGCGTCTAAGTCTTTGTCGGCTTAGCACGCCTTGACGTAATCGTTCAACGCTTTTGTCGGCAGATTCGGCAAGAGGGCCAAAGCCTTCAATCTGAACTAATCCTGCAACGTGTTCAGGAAACGCGGCACTATAGCAACTTGCTATCAATGCACCAAGTGAATGTCCCACCAACACCAACCTGTTTGATGACAAAGTAGTCAATATCTGGTGAAGATCGTCGATGTAGTCATGAAATGGGTAAAAATTGCCCGCTCCCTTATGGCTAGAAAAACCATGCCCGGGAAGATCAATGGCGCAAAGATGCAGTCCTTGATCAAGATTTGCTAGCATAGGTAGGATAGAACTAAAACTGGCCGCGTTATCAAGCCAACCATGAACAAATACGAGGGTGGTATGCGCAGTTTCGGCGCACCCAAACTCCAAAGTGGCGATCTCTCCGTCGGCAATATTGATTGTATTGTGGCGCATAGTTAAACCCTAAACGAATAGTTAAACCCTAAACGAACAGAGTGAATCCGCTTCTATTAATTCCAATCGACGTTATCTAACTTCTTGGATCACTCTTCCGTGACGAGGAGAAAATTCCACCTGACGACAATGAAGGCCGAGGCATGAATATGGGGAAATCCTCACTTCATCAATGACGACTCTTTCTTGAATTTTCCATAAATGATGCCCAGTGACACTCATAATCGGTACGACTTGTTCAAATTCACCCACCATGATTTTTTCGTTGCTATCACTTTGCCCTAAAACGGTAATCAGCTGGCCCTTTTGATACGCCAACGGCTCTACAAAACCATCGATATATCCAACAAACCGACCGTTAGGCGCTTGATTAATATCTGGCTTTCCTGATGAGTTAATCGGTAAGTTCACCACTTCAATACGTGTTTTATTCACCAGGTTCGTGGTGCTCGCAATAACGCCGCCAAGACGTACAAACTGACCTGTTTGAGGTTCGGCATTCATCCAAACGGAGTAGTCTGAAATGACCACTTCCTCAGGAGCAGTGCTAAGAGATTCAGGCAACGTTGAGCACGCACTCAACAATAACATGGTCACAAAGATGATAACCACTCTTACTCTTGGTAACAATACAGAGAACGACACAGAGAACGAGCTTAGGAAAGATCTTGAGAATAGTAGATTCATAGTGAGCTCTTTAATGAAGAGAGAAAATAACGTTAGATATAGATATCGACACCAAGTAGCTTGGCAAGTTCATCTCGCTTGGATTGAGTCATCACTGATAAGTATTCTTGCATGGCTTTTCGACTTTGCCCCTCGGGTAAATCGTATTGAACCTGGGCGCGATGGATGTCTGATTCGTTGACATGACGAATTGAATTTGCAACGGCATTCGCGACCTGAGTAGGTTGACCAACCGATGTGGTGACTTGCCCTTTTTTTACCTCGTTTTTCTTGTTCGTCTTGTTCGTTTTAGTACTGCCCGGGACAATCGAAGGAGGCAAACCATTTATCGATACCATACTTTTCCTTTTTAAAGGCTAGCACGCTAGCCTTATCTCGGTTGTTGACTGACGAGTGTTTATTCTCTGCCCGGTAGCTTCTTCCATGTGACTTTATCACGCAGGTAAACGGGGCTTGCATTCTCAGCGTCTACCGTATTGCCATTGTTCCATTCAATCTGAGCCAGATAAGCGATATCAACCGCTTCAGGATACAACACCACACCTTTTTCATTATCTCGCTCCAAAGGCAACGCTTGCAATGCTTCTTCATAGGCATCCCAACCCGTACCCGCTGCATGCCAAATGGCATCATCACTTTTCACCTGTTTGACCAATTCATCCGGTGCAATCACACATTCGGCATCGGTTTCTAGCCAAGTGCCGTTTTCTTGACGGCTGTATCGCCCCCAATACACTTCACTCATTCGAGCATCAATCGCACAAGCAACCTTGCTATAACCATATTTCCGGTAACTGCCTTGCGCCATCGCCGCTAAGGTTGAAATACCAATCATCGGTAAATCCGCACCAAATGCTAAACCCTGTGCAATACCAATGCCAATACGTACTCCGGTAAAGCTACCTGGCCCTCTGCCGAAAGCAAGCGCATCGACATCTCCTAGGGTAAGGCCTGCTTCTTTTAATACGTCATCAACCATAGGTAAAATTTTCTTGGTATGGTCTCTAGGCGCCACTTCACTTCTTGCGAATACGCGTTCGCCAACAATAAGGGCAACAGAACAGTTTTCGGTTGCGGTATCTAAAGCAAGAATTTTCACACTCATTGATGTCTCTATCTATTTAATTAATGTCACTAGCTTTGTTATTCATATCACTAGGTGTTGGTTGGTCAAGCCCTCGTAAAAAAGCTTGAACACTGTCTAAATCCCGCGTTCTAGGAATTGGCGGTAAGCTGGCTAAAAACAGCCTGCCATACTCTTTGGTTACTAAGCGATTGTCACAGATAATCAACGCACCATGGTCTTTTTTATCTCGTATCAAACGCCCGACGCCCTGCTTCAAAGTAATAACCGCATCTGGCAGTTGGACTTGTGCAAAAGGATCGCCCCCTTTCTCGCGACAATCTTCAATACGTGCTTTTAATAATGGGTCATCAGGGGCCGTAAAGGGTAATTTGTCGATGATAACACAGCTTAATGCGTCTCCTCTAACATCTATCCCCTCCCAAAATGCCCCCGTTGCAACCAGTAATGCATTACCCAATTCCATAAATTCGGCTAACGTTTTTTGCTTGCTGGTTTCACCTTGAAGCAACACTGGCACACTTAATGTTTCTCTGAATCGTTCTCCAAGCTCTCTCATCATGCTGTGTGAGGTACACAAGAAAAAGCAGCGACCTTGATTCTCTTCAATCACAGGCCCAAGCACTTCAACCAGTTTATCGGCCATCCCTGGGCTATTGGGCTCAGGCAAGTAGCGAGGCACACAGAGCTTAGCTTGGGTTTGGTAATCGAACGGACTTGGCAAGGCCAGTTTTTGTTTAGGCTC
>NZ_JBNGCJ010000200.1:0-340 GCF_049974785.1 Vibrio genomosp. F10 str. 9ZD137 | reverse complement strand
GAAGACTGCAGTGTCACGGGCGGGGTACCCGGCCAAGGCAGTGATGTTGATGGGCCTTATCGTATTGTTCTTTATAAAGATCCTTTGGCAACGGAGTCATGATATGAGTATACAACGAAAGCAGAAAGGCATTGCTGCGGTAGAGTTTCTCATTACGGTTCCTATTTTAGTCTTAATCATTGGCGGGGTGACGGAGTTTGGTAATGCTCTGATTGATTATAATACCTTGAATAAAATGGCAAGAAATGGAGCGAGATACGCAACGACCGATGTATCGGGTACGTCCAGTTACGATCACATTGCCGATGAAACCGAAATCAAAAATATGGTGGTGTATGGA
>NZ_JBNGCJ010000199.1:0-456 GCF_049974785.1 Vibrio genomosp. F10 str. 9ZD137 | reverse complement strand
AACCGTGGTACCGATAGCCGCACCTAACACCCCCAGTTCCGGAAGCCCAAACAGACCAAAAATCAGTAATGCATTTAAAAAGGCATTAATAAAAATGGCGATAATACTGACATTGGTCGGCATTTTTGCTTCGCCTACCGATCGAAGCGCCGCTTCCATAGGCACGACAAGGGCAGTGAGCAACAAGCTAAAGCCAGTCACCCATAAATAATCTGTCGCCAGAGTAATATACTCAGGATCCGAAGCGATAATAGACACTACGGTTGCAGGGGCAAAAGTATAGATCAGCACAAAAGGCAGCGTGACCAACAATGCTACCATCCATGTTTGTGCCAGTGTCCTTGTGACACCCGCTAGGTTGTTGGCACCAAAGTATTGTGAGGCTAGCACACTCACCGCACCACTGGTTCCCACAATAACGATCAAGTTAAAGAAAAAGATAAGATCGGAAGAGCG
>NZ_JBNGCJ010000198.1:0-204 GCF_049974785.1 Vibrio genomosp. F10 str. 9ZD137 | reverse complement strand
CCACCTGCGGCGGCAATTAAGGGGATAAGCGGGATCATTGGCCCGTGCGTTCCAGCCAGGTTGGCATTTGGGTTCAATACAGCCGAAAAAAGAATAACGAATAGGCCACCGGCAATGAGCAACTCGTAACGTACGTTTTCTGCAACAAATTCAGGTGATAGGCCAAATTGCGCCGCAAAAGCAGCGACCATGGCCGTGACCATC
>NZ_JBNGCJ010000197.1:0-21844 GCF_049974785.1 Vibrio genomosp. F10 str. 9ZD137 | reverse complement strand
AACCGCTCTTCCGATCTGCCGCGGGTTGGTGGGTTAAACAAAAGATGCAATTGACGGCTCAGCGCCTAGAGCAGCAGCTTGTCTCAAACGAGCAGCTTCATCTTGCCCAGAAAGAGCAATTGAACAGCGCGTTAAGACAGGCGCAAAAAGAGCTGGATGAGCTTGATGTTGCCAGAGACCAGTCGGCTCATGAACTCAAACAGTCGCATGGAAAACTGATGGCGGTATTGGAAAAGCTGCGCCATTTCGACGCAGTCAAACAAGAGCGTCAGCAATTTTCCCAGCAGTTACTGGAAGTGCGTGAGGCTAAATCGCAGCTAGAAGCCCAGTTGCGAGAGCAAGAAGCTCGCCATGAACAGCAACATATTGCCAATGCAGAAAAGCTGCAAATCCTGGAGCAAGCAGAAGAGCGATTAAAGCAGCAGTTTGAGCATTTGGCCAATCAACTGTTTGAAGCTAAAACCGCTAAAGTTGACGAGCAAAACAAACAAAGTCTCCAAGGGCTACTTTCTCCATTGAAAGAGCAGTTGGAAGGGTTTAAAAAACAGGTAAATGACAGCTTTAGCCAAGAAGCAAAAGAGCGCCACACCCTAGTACATGAACTAAAAAGCCTACAACGACTCAACGAACAAATGACTCGAGAAGCCGTTAACCTGACTCAAGCACTAAAAGGTGATAACAAACAGCAAGGTAACTGGGGTGAAGTGGTCCTTGCGCGAGTGCTGGCGGAATCAGGTTTGCGTGAAGGGCATGAATATGAAACGCAAGTGAATTTGCAAAACGAAGCGGGCAAGCGTTTTCAGCCCGATGTGATTGTTCACTTACCCCATGAGAAACAGGTCGTGGTCGATTCAAAAATGGCCCTGGTGGCGTTTGAGCGTTATTTTAATGCGGACAACGACCAAGATAAAGCGCAAGCGTTAAGTAACCACTTACTTGCCCTTCGCGCGCATATAAAAGGGCTCAGTCAAAAAGACTATCATCAGCTCAAAGGCATACAGAGCCTAGACTACGTATTGATGTTCATCCCCGTTGAGCCTGCGTTTCAAATCGCAATTCAAGCGGATCCTAATCTGGTGAAAGACGCGATGGAGCAGAATATTATCATCGTCAGTCCAACGACTTTGCTGGTGGCGCTACGCACCATTGATAACTTATGGCGCAACGATCGTCAGACTCAAAACTCGCAATTGATCGCAGAAAGAGCCAGTAAGCTCTACGATAAGTTACGTCTATTTGTTGATGACATGGAAGGGTTAGGGGGCGCGTTAGACAAAGCCAATCAGAGCTATCAAGGAGCGATGAACAAACTCGCAACGGGTCGAGGTAACGTGATTAGGCAGGCAGAGAGCTTTAAGTCACTCGGTGTTGAGGTTAAAAAACCAATCTCTAGTAACTTGGTTGAAGTCGCACAAAATGATTCCTTAGTAGAAAGACATCCGCTAGAGGATAAAGTAAACTAATCGGCCGCGGTGCGCGATTTAACAGCACTGTAGAAGAGGAATGACAATGACGGACATCAGCGTGCAATCAAATACAGCTTTAGAATCAAATAACTCATCACAAGACACAGAAACAACGCATTTTGGCTTTGAAACCGTGGCAAAAGAAGAAAAAGTGGCAAAAGTCGCTGAAGTTTTTCACTCTGTTGCTGCGAAGTACGACATTATGAACGACCTAATGTCCGGTGGCGTTCATCGCTTGTGGAAACGCTTTACGATTGATTGCAGTGGTGTACGACCTGGTCAACGTATTCTTGATTTGGGTGGGGGTACCGGCGATTTAACGGCAAAATTTTCGCGAATTGTGGGCGACAAGGGCCATGTCATCTTAGCAGACATCAATAACTCGATGCTCAATGTTGGTCGTGATAAGTTGCGCGATAGTGGCATCGTTGGCAATGTTCACTACGTGCAAGCCAACGCTGAAGAACTGCCTTTCCCGGATGATTATTTTGATTGCATTACCATCAGTTTTTGCCTTCGTAACGTGACGGACAAAGATAAAGCGCTGCGTTCCATGTTTCGAGTATTAAAACCGGGTGGTCGTTTGTTGGTGTTAGAGTTTTCTAAGCCCGTTCTTGAGCCATTATCTAAGGTTTATGATGCCTATTCATTTCATCTATTGCCGAAGATGGGTGAGCTTATTGCTAACGATGCAGACAGCTATCGTTACCTTGCTGAATCGATACGAATGCACCCAGATCAAGAGACACTGCAAGGGATGATGGAAAGCGCAGGGTTTGAGAAAACCAATTACTACAATTTAACCGGTGGTATTGTTGCATTACACCGCGGCTATAAGTTTTAACTCTGACGGTTAAAGCGGACATTTTAAAGGACACTTATGCCATTTGATCCCTTAGTCACCGCGGTGGTGGAAACTTCTCTCAACCGATTGATTCAAGATGATCCTGAGCTTGAAAGGCGTTTACTGCGCTTAAAAGGTCAGGTCATTCAAGTGCATCTAAAAGAGCTGGGTAAAACATTAACCTTTATTTTTAGTCAGCAGATTGATGTGTTGGCGGATTATGAAGGCGAGCCAGATTGCTATTTATCGTTAAATCTTTCGGTATTGCCTGAGCTACGAGAACAGACCAATATTACGGATCTTATTAAACAAGATAAGCTTAATTTACGCGGTGATGTGCAATTGGCTCAAAAATTTGCGCAGCTGATGAAAGATTGCAAGCCTGACATCGAAGAGTGGTTGTCGCGTATCACTGGTGATGTTGTGGCGCACAGTGTGGTGCAGGGCACCAAAAACCTCTCAAGTTTTATTCAGCAGAAAGCCACTCAGCAGCAATCTCATTTTGCTCAAGTTCTGACTGAAGAATGGCGCGTGGCTCCACCGCCATTAGAAGTGGCGTATTTTTGTGATCAAGTGGATGTGTTGGCCTCTGAGGCTGCACGGGTTGAACAGCAGCTGAACAAGTTGTTGGAGAAAGCATGAAGCCAGCAGAATTAAAGCGTTTATACCGTATTATAAAAGTGCAATTAGAATATGGTCTTGATGAGTTATTGCCAGAGCATGACCTCACCAAAACGCCCTTACTGGCGAGAAAAGCACTGTTTTGGATTAAGAATCAACACCCAGATAAAGAGTTAGGTGAACGTTTAAGATTGGCGCTGCAAGAACTTGGCCCAGTATGGATAAAGTTTGGGCAAATGATGTCAACGCGACGCGATCTGTTTCCTCCGTTTATTGCGGATCAACTTGCGTTATTGCAAGACCAAGTTGCCCCCTTTGATGGTGCGCTGGCAAAGCAGCAAATGGAAGCGTCATTGGGTGGTCCTATCGAAAATTGGTTTACTGATTTTGATATTACTCCACTGGCGTCCGCTTCTATTGCTCAAGTGCATACAGCAAAGTTGAAAGAGTCAGGGCGAGAAATCGTTTTGAAAGTGATTCGCCCAGATATTCATGCCGTGATTGAAGCGGATATCAAGCTCATGTATCGCATGGCTCGGATTGTTGCCAAGGCGCTACCTGATGCCCGCCGTCTAAAGCCGGTTGAAGTGGTCCGCGAGTATGAAAAAACCATCATCGATGAGCTGGACTTACGTCGAGAAGCCGCGAATGCGATTCAACTGCGACGTAACTTCGAAGGCAGCGAGGAGCTCTATGTTCCTGAAGTGATTCCGGAGTTTAGTAGTGAAGGTCTCATGGTCTCTGAGCGAATTTATGGCATCCAGGTGTCTGATATCGAAACACTAAAAGCCAATGGTACCAACATGAAACTGTTGGCCGAACGTGGTGTGAGTGTCTTCTTTACTCAGGTTTTCCGAGACAGCTTCTTCCATGCCGATATGCACCCAGGTAACGTCTTTGTCCAGCATGATCACCCTGAAAATCCACAATGGATAGGGTTAGATTGCGGTATCGTGGGGACACTTAATAGTGAAGACAAGCGATATCTTGCCGAAAATTTACTGGCATTTTTCCATCGAGACTATCGACGTGTGGCAGAATTGCATGTGGATTCAGGTTGGGTTCCACGTGAAACCAATATAGATGAATTTGAATTTGCGATTCGCATTGTATGTGAGCCTATTTTCGCCAAGCCGCTTGGTGAGATCTCTTTTGGTCACGTACTGTTAAACTTATTCAATACCGCACGTCGCTTCGATATGGAAGTGCAGCCTCAACTGGTCTTGTTGCAAAAGACTTTGCTTTATATTGAAGGGCTTGGGCGACAGCTTTATCCTCAATTGGATTTATGGGAAACAGCAAAACCGTTTCTTGAAAAGTGGATGATGCAGCAAGTTGGCCCACAGGCCGTAATTAATGCAGTCAAAGACCGTGCACCATTCTGGGCTGAGAAATTACCAGAATTACCAGAACTGCTTTACGACAGCTTAAAGCAGGGCAAGAACATAAATCAAAAAATGGAAACCTTCTATCAAGGCTATCGTCAGAGTAAACGACAGCAAGCAACAGGGCGGTTTTTATTTGGTATTGGTGCGACATTAATTGTATGCTCATCAATACTATTAAGCAGTGCGTACGAACAACTCTCTTTAGCGAGTGGCCTTGGTGGTTTCACATTTTGGTTGCTAAGTTGGCGAGCTTACCGGCAGTAGGCGGTAGACTCATAATAATTTTGTAGATAATGACCCGAGGTAAATAGAATGGGTGGAATTAGTATTTGGCAGCTTCTTATTATTGCTGTGATTGTTGTATTGCTATTTGGAACGAAGAAACTGCGTGGTATTGGTGGTGATTTAGGTGGCGCTGTGAAGGGCTTCAAAAAAGCCATGAGCGAAGATGAATCAGCAAAGAAAGACGCAGATTTTGAACAAAAAAACATTGAGCAGAACAAAGCAGAATCGGTCAATGCTGACGCTCAAGCTTCGGAAACGAAGAAAGACAAAGAGCAGGTTTAATCAGTGTTTGATATCGGTTTTTGGGAACTGGTATTAATATCGGTCGTTGGTCTTGTCGTGCTTGGCCCTGAGCGTTTACCTCATGCTATTCGCAGTGTTACCAAGTTTATTGGTGCAGCGAAAAGCATGGCAAACAATGTGAAAGATGAGCTGAATCACGAGTTGAAAATTCAAGAGTTACAAGACAACTTGCGAAAGGCTGAAAAGATGGGGATGGAAGATCTGTCTCCAGAGCTCAAATCTTCTGTGGAAGAATTGAAGCAAGCCGCGCAAGATGTTCAACGACCATACGCCAACCATGCTGAACCAGAGAATCCTGATTTAGCGAACGCTGACACCGCAACGAAAGAGACTATTTCGGCGGAATCGGTGACGGGTGTACAAGATACCACGGCAGATAAAAAAGCCGAATAGTTTCGCATTTGAGGAGCCGCTGATAGGTGGCTCTTTTTCGATCTTTTAATAACTCCACTGTTTTAGCATAGAGGTTCGACATGGCGTCTGTTGAGCAAACTCAACCTTTGATCAGTCATTTATTGGAACTACGAAACCGATTATTGAGAGCTATGCTCGCGATACTGGTTATTTTCTTAGGCCTGATCTATTTTTCCAATCATATCTACGAGTTTGTTTCTGCTCCCTTAGTAGATCGCCTTCCCGAAGGTGCAACCATGATTGCAACCGACGTCGCATCTCCGTTTTTTACGCCTCTGAAGCTAACGCTGATTGCGTCGGTCTTTATCGCCGTTCCGTTTATTTTGTATCAAGTATGGGCATTCGTGGCACCGGGTTTGTACAAGCATGAGCGCCGTTTGGTGATGCCACTGCTGTTTTCAAGCTCGCTACTGTTTTATTGCGGTGTTGCTTTCGCTTACTTTGTGGTGTTCCCTCTAGTCTTTAGTTTCTTCACTGCTATATCACTGGGTGGGGTTGAGTTTGCAACCGACATATCGAGTTATCTCGATTTTGTATTGGCGCTGTTCTTTGCGTTTGGTATCGCGTTTGAGGTGCCAGTTGCCATCATATTATTGTGCTGGACAGGAGCGACAACGCCTCAGTCATTATCGGAAAAGCGCCCGTATATTGTTGTGGGAGCATTCGTTGTTGGTATGATGCTGACCCCACCAGACCTCATTTCACAGACATTACTGGCGATACCAATGTGTCTATTGTTTGAAGTCGGGCTCTTCTTTGCCCGTTTCTATACAAAGAAAGATCGCGATGAGGAACAAAGCGATCAGGCTGAGTCTTAAACTGAAGTCGCTAAACTGGATCTTGAACATTCAGGCTAGGCCCTAAAAATTAGATCTAGATACTCGACATGCGGACGAGATACTAAGCATGCAACGAAGAAGGTTGGCTAATACGCCAACCTTTTTTATCGCTATCACCCAGACACCCCAGCAGGTGCTCCAAGGTTTTAATAAGACTCAGTCTAAATTGAATAGGCGCTTTGCATTGAAAGTGGTGAGCGTGTCTACTTCGCTTATGGTGAGGTCACGAAGAGTGGCCACTCTTTCTGCAATAAGCGATACGTAAGAAGGTTCATTTCGTTTACCGCGATGTGGCACCGGTGCTAGATAGGGACAGTCCGTTTCTAGAATCACGTAATCCATATCAAGGTGAGGTATGACTTTATCCATTCCTCCATTTTTAAAGGTTGAAACCCCACCCAAACCAAGGTGGAAGCCAAGATCATTGATGGCTTTTGCTTCTTCAATAGAACCGCCAAAGCAATGAAATACGCCACGTAATGATCCATCCTGCTCTTTGCGAAGGAGCGTGAGTGTCTCTTCGATGGAATCGCGAGTGTGGATGACGACAGGCAGATCTTTCTCTTTTGCCCAGTTCAGCTGAGTGATAAACGCCATCTCTTGCTCTGCTTTATAGGTTTTGTCCCAGTAAAGGTCGATACCGATTTCACCGACGGCAATAAAATTGTGCTTATCAAACCAAGAGTGAACAGTCGCTAGAGTTTGTTTGACGTTAGCATCGACATAACAGGGGTGTAGCCCCATCATTGAACGACAAACGTCTGGGTAAGTGGCTTCTGTTTTTAGCATCGGCTCAATTGAATCTAGATCGATGTTAGGCAAGAGAATATGAGTAATACCCTGATGTAAGGCTCGTTTGACGACCTCATCTCGGTCACTATCAAACTCAGTGGCGTAAATATGGGCGTGGCTATCGATCATGGTTTTCTCTTCTGATTATGTCATTCTCTATTGTCTCCAGTATACGGCAGTGTGAGCCTTTGGTCATTTTTAGGAATTTTATACATTGATGCTAGCGCCAGTCACAAGGAGTGATATGATTTTGCTTTGCGTTTTCATCAGACAAGGAGAATCGGGTGTCTGTATCTATCCAAGGTCAATTTCCTGGCCGCCGTATGCGCCGTATGCGTAAACATGAGTTTAGCCGTCGTTTAATGGCAGAAAACCAAGTATCTGTGAGTGATTTGATTTACCCAATGTTCATCCTGATGGGAAAAGACCGATGTGAGAGTGTTGAGTCAATGCCTGGGGTTGAACGTCTTTCTATCGACTTGATGCTTGAAGAAGCGCAGTACCTTGCGAACCTTGGTGTACCTGCGATCGCACTTTTTCCAGTGGTGAATCAAGACGCGAAAAGCTTATGTGCGACGGAAGCATATAGCTCCGATGGCCTTGTACAGCGAGCTGTTCGCCTATTGAAAGAGCATATTCCACAGATTGGCGTCATAACTGATGTTGCGTTGGATCCGTTCACAACCCACGGTCAGGATGGCATCATTGATGAAGATGGCTATGTCCTGAATGATGAAACCACAGAAGTATTGATTAAGCAGGCTTTATCGCATGCAGAGTCTGGTGCTGATGTCATTGCCCCGTCAGATATGATGGATGGACGTATCGGTAAAATTCGCGAAGCGTTAGAAGCAGCAGGATATATACACACTCAGATAATGGCGTATTCGGCTAAGTATGCGTCGAGCTATTACGGGCCATTTAGAGACGCTGTGGGTTCTTCATCGAATTTAAAAGGTGGCAATAAAAAGAACTATCAGATGGATCCGGCAAACAGTGACGAAGCGCTGCAAGAAGTGGCGATGGACATTAATGAGGGAGCGGACATGGTGATGGTGAAACCTGGGATGCCTTACCTTGATGTGGTGCGTCGTGTTAAATCAGAACTGCAAGTCCCGACCTTTGCTTATCAGGTGTCAGGAGAATACGCGATGCACAAGGCGGCGATTCAAAATGGTTGGCTAAACGAGCGAGAAACGGTCTTAGAGTCATTGCTGTGCTTTAAACGAGCAGGCGCTGATGGCATTCTCACTTATTTTGCTAAAGACGTAGCGGAGTGGCTGGCGGCAGATAATGCAAAAGCTGCAGAGCACCTTATTCGAGAGTAATACTTGATTGAGTAACCGATTAGGCTAGCATTTGCTGGCCTTTTTTGTGAGCCAATAAAATTAAATGAGAATTTTTATCATTTAGTTCTTGATTATTAAATGAGAATCATTATTATTAACTTTGTCTTAGGGAATGAGAGAAAGTTCATAAGGACATGACGTTACCAGAATCAAATTTGCTGAAGGTGATGGCATTGAACTCGACGAACTTACACGCGTTCTTTTTGACACGACATTGCTCACATTGCTTCCAGTGTAATTTATAGCTTTCTGGTTAAGCTGCGCGGAATACTCTGATTCAGCTTAATCTTGTTTTGCTAGGCGACATCTTTTAGATGTCGCTTTTTTTTGATCAAATTTTAGTGAATAAAATCACATCAACTATCTTTTCCACAGGGGAGGATCGTTATTTGATCGTGGTGGTATTATTGGATCTAATAATAAATCCAGAAATATCAGTGTTTTGTGATTAATCTTTGCGTTTTATCTCATGGGTTATTGAAGTCGGTAAATATTATATAAACAGACTTATCCACAATTGTGATTGCTTGGTGCCAAATAATTTATAAAATCATTGCGCTTGGTCGAGGAGTTAAAATGGATCCGTATTACTAGTCATGGCATCCTAAGCAGATCTTATTAAAAGTAATTTTTTGGATACAAAAGACTATGGCTCGCATTCCGGACAATCCACTCATTCTTATTGATGGTTCTTCTTATCTTTATCGTGCATTTCACGCTTATCCTGACTCGATGACCAATGGAGAGATTCCAACGAATGCCATCTATGGTGTCGTGAATATGTTGCGCAGTATGATGCGCCAGTTTTCTTCAGAGCGTATTGCCGTGATCTTCGATGCGAAAGGTAAGACGTTTCGAGACGATATGTATCCAGAATACAAAGCCAATCGACCATCAATGCCTGATGATCTTCGCTGCCAAATCGAGCCATTACACGATGTGATCCGAGCGATGGGGTTACCTCTAATCTCGATCCCTGGCGTAGAAGCCGATGATGTTATCGGTACATTGTCATCTCAAGCGTCAGAAATGGGCATGCCAGTGCTAATCAGTACTGGGGATAAAGATATGGCCCAGCTTGTTAACGAGCATGTCACTTTGATCAATACCATGACCAATGTCGTGATGGATAGAGAAGGTGTGATTGAGAAGTTTGGTATTCCACCGGAACTTATCATCGATTACTTGGCGTTAATGGGCGATAAAGTTGACAATATTCCTGGCGTACCTGGGGTTGGGGATAAGACAGCGACCGCACTATTGCAAGGCATTGGTAGCCTTGAAAAGATTTATGAAAATCTTGATGATATTGCGGCACTTGGGTTCCGTGGTTCGAAAACCATGGCGAAAAAGCTGATTGATAACAAAGAGAATGCAGATATGTCGTATCAGCTTGCGACAATAAAGCTTGATGTGGCGTTGGAAGAGACACCAGAATCGTTGTTGAAATCTACCCCTGATGTCGATGCGTTGATTAATTTATACGGAAAAATGGTCTTTAAGTCCTGGCTAAATGAGTTACTTGAGGGCGGAACGGGTGTTGTGCAAGCGGACGAAAAATCAGGTGCTGTGCGATCTGTGCCGAGTCAGGAAGTGGAACTCGACAATCCTGCAGTGACCATTGATCGCAGTCGCTATGAAACGATTCTAGATAAAGACACTTTCGCAATATGGTTACAAAAACTGAAAGATGCAGAGCTGTTTGCGTTTGATACCGAAACGGACAGCCTCGATTATATGGTGGCTAACTTAGTCGGCGTGTCATTCGCAACAGAAGAAGGGGTGGCCGCGTATGTGCCCGTCGCCCATGATTACTTAGATGCCCCTGAGCAGCTGGATCGTGATTGGGTGTTAGAGCAGTTAAAGCCGATTCTGGAAGATGATAACCAAGCGAAAGTGGGGCAAAACCTCAAATACGATGCCAGCGTGTTGGCGCGCTACGATATCGATATGAAAGGCATTAAACACGATACAATGCTCGCATCTTACGTACTCAATAGCGTGGGTGGCAAACACGATATGGACAGCTTGGCGCTGCGCTTCTTACAGCACAGCTGCATTTCATTTGAACAGATAGCGGGTAAGGGTAAAAGACAACTTACCTTCAACCAGATTGAGCTTGAAGAGGCGGCGCCGTACGCAGCGGAAGATGCTGATGTGACTTTGCGTTTACACAATCGAATCATGTCACATTTAGACAAAGACGAAAAATTGAAAGCTATCTATGAAGAGATAGAGATACCGCTCGTGCCTGTAATATCTCGCATTGAACGAACGGGGGTTTTCGTTGACGACATGATGCTTGGTGCACAATCCCAAGAGATTGCCGCTCGTCTGGATGAGCTTGAGCAAAAAGCCTACGAAATCGCAGAGCAAGAATTCAACTTAGGCTCACCGAAACAGCTTCAAGCGATCTTATTTGAAAAAATGGGGCTTCCTGTCATTAAGAAGACGCCGTCCGGTGCCCCTTCTACGAATGAAGAAGTATTGCAAGAACTGGCTCTTGATTACCCTTTACCCAAAATCTTGATTGAATATCGCGGCTTAGCAAAACTTAAGTCTACGTATACCGATAAACTACCAAAAATGATTAACGCAGAAACGGGACGCGTACATACGTCTTACCATCAAGCAGTTACGGCGACAGGGCGTTTATCATCAACCGATCCAAACCTACAAAATATCCCAATTCGAAATGAAGAAGGCCGCCGTATTCGCCAAGCGTTTGTTGCACCGCATGGGCATAAGATTCTTGCAGTCGATTACTCTCAAATTGAATTACGCATCATGGCGCATTTATCCGGTGATAAAGCCTTGCTAGAAGCGTTCCAGCAGGGCAAAGATATCCATGCGGCAACCGCTGCTGAGATTATTGGCGTTCCAATTGAGGAAGTGAGCAGTGAACAACGTCGACAAGCTAAAGCCGTTAACTTTGGTCTTATTTATGGTATGAGTGCATTTGGTTTGGCCAAACAACTTGGTATTGCTCGCGGTGAAGCTCAGCGATACATGGACACATACTTTGAACGTTACCCTGGTGTGATGCAATACATGGAAGACACACGCAGCGCTGCTTCTGAGCAAGGTTATGTTGAAACTATCTTTGGGCGACGTTTACACCTCCCAGAAATAAAGTCGCGTAATGGCATGCGTCGTAAGGCCGCAGAACGCGCTGCGATTAATGCTCCTATGCAAGGAACCGCCGCTGACATTATCAAAAAAGCGATGCTCTTGGTTGATGAATGGATCGAGTCTCATGGAGAAGGCCGGGTGAAATTGCTGATGCAAGTGCACGATGAACTGGTTCTTGAAGTAGAAGAGTCGGTATTGAGCGAAATTGAAAGTAAAGTACAGGAATTGATGGAGTCTGCAGCAACGTTAGATGTTCCATTGATCGCTGAAGCTGGCCACGGTGACAACTGGGATCAGGCCCATTAGACACTTTTGGAGTCAATAAGCATTAATAATATGAGCCAGCGCACAAACGCTGGCTTTTTTATGCGAGTAAATAAAGGCTCCACCTAAAAAGATGGGTTGTATGTAAAACAAAACTTACTGAAAAAAAACTACAAAAAAAGTTTTCATTTATGACCAATTGTTGTACATTGTCTGGGTAGGGTACAGAGGTAAGATGTTCTATCTTTCAGACCTTTTGTTTCACGTTATTGGATTAGGCTGATTCAGCCGCCCCAGTCAGCATTTGACTGGGGCGTTTTTTCTTGTGGCAAAGAAAAGATTTTTCTAGATCAGATCTCAGCACCACTTTCTACAATTCCCTCCTTTTAGTCCCTTAATCATTATCTTAACGATGGTTTTTTCTGACTTCCCTGTAATTTTATACCGCTCACATTTTTGTTATTTTACCAAATTAAATAAGCTGTATTTTTCTGCTGTGGTTTTTTATTTATTTATTAAAATCAGTTTCTTATGGGTTTTGATGGGCGTTGTTTTACTTTCTTTTGGCAACGAATAAGCAGTTGTAAATTACAGAGCGATCGAAGATGCTAATAGCATAATAATAAATACTATTTCTCTCCCGTTGCCCCACCAGGATGGTGGGGATTTTTATGCCTGTCATTGAGAGACACTCAAGCGTCTTACCTAAAGCCACTTAAATGAATGGGTCGCCAAACGATATTGAAGGTAATAAAAAAGCCTTACTCTCGTAAGGCTTAAAAATAGGCATTAACATATCCCTAGCTATTATCTGACTGGTTATCTGGTTCACTATTTTCAGCATCGGTAGTGTCGATGTGTTCTTTATCGGTTACTTCAAATGCTGGGGCGTACCAACTATCGAGCTTGCTACGCAAAATATCGACACCAATGCCTTTTAATGAAGAAAATGCGTCAACGGCGACGTCACCACCGAAGCCTATGGAAGATTCGCGTATTTTTAATACCTGGGCATTTCTCGCGCCGCTTTTTAGCTTATCAGCCTTGGTCAGCAGGACTTGAACAGGAATGCCACTTTCTACCGCCCAAAAGATAAGCTGTTGATCGAGGTCTTTCATCGGGTGACGAATATCCATTAATACCACGAGTCCTTTTAACGATTCGCGTTTTTGTAGGTACTCACCCAGTGATTTTTGCCACTTTTCTTTCAGCTTTAAAGGTACTTGTGCAAAACCGTACCCAGGTAGATCGACAATATGACAGCCTTCATCTACTTTAAATAAGTTGATAAGCTGAGTACGTCCTGGAGTTTTACTGGTTTTAGCTAAACCTCTTTGGTTGGTTAAGCGGTTGAGAGAACTTGATTTACCCGCATTAGAGCGACCGGCAAACGCAATTTCGATCCCTTCGTCTTCTGGTAAATGACGAATATCTGGCGCACTGGTAATAAAATGCGTGTTTTGGTAATGAATTTTTACGCTCACTGTTAACTCCATCTCGACTTTGTGTAGTCGATTGATTACTTTTTTGTGAAATTGTGTAAAATAACTGTGCTCGACATATGATCGCCTATTATACCATGAGTGGCAACACTGAGTGGTACTGGAAGCTTTATAATTATAATGGAATGTCATGAAGAAATTAGCGCTAATCTTGAGTCTTTTAGCCAGCTGCTCTGTATGGGCTCAAGGCAGCATCGAAGCTGGTAAAACCAAATCAATAACCTGCGGCGCCTGTCATGGTGCTGATGGAAACAGCCAACTTACCATGTACCCTAGTTTAGCGGGACAACACGGTAAATACCTAGAGAAGCAGTTGAAAGATCTAAGGTTGGGTATGACCAGTGGTGGTAAACAAGGTCGTATGGACCCTGTGATGAGTGGAATGGCAATGGGCTTGAGCGATCAAGATATTGCTGATTTGTCCGCTTATTATGCCTCACTGCCTATTGCTGCTAAATCAACCCCTGAAAATGTGGTTGAACAGGGTAAGGCCTTGTACGCAGCCGGTGATGCTGAAAGAGGGATTACCGCTTGTATCGCCTGTCACGGCCCTCGTGGTAATGGTACAGAACTTTCTGGTTTCCCGAAAATATCGGGCCAACATGCAGAATACATTAAATCGCAGTTGATGAAGTTCCGTGACGGAACCCGTAACAACGATATGAATGAGATGATGCGTGATATCGCCAAGAAACTAACGGATGATGATATTGATACATTGTCCCAATATGTAGGCGGTTTGCATTAATTAAGCCTCTGTTCGAGCAACGGTTGTAAGAAAAAGCCTTAGCCTTTTGCTAGGGCTTTTTCATATCTAGCGATTGGACAAAACGGCTTTGCATCTGGTTTGGAATTGCTCAATTAACCGATAGGCCTGTAAGAGATTCGCTATGATCGGACAAGATATTTCTGTTCAGGCTAAGCTAAGTAATTGAAGATAAAAACGATTGTTTTTTATTGTTCATAAGGGCTAAAAACTTTGAAGCTACGCGGTTGTTTGAACCGATAATCAAGGTAAATTATGTTTATCAGCAAGGAGCTGAATCAGGACACTAGACCAAGGTGGTCTCCAAGGATGCAAGCTAGGAATGCTTGATGGTTGGACGAAGGACAGTAGCGAGCTTGGAGCTGGCTAGATAAGGATGATCGACTGGTTTCAGGATGAGACAAAGAAATGGATCAGGCTAATGGATAGCCCAGAGTCAGGATGTCGAACGGAATAGTAAAATTCATCAGGACGATGAAAAACAAAACTCCGCAGGGAAAGCACCAATAACAAATGGATACTTGAGCACCATCTGAGTGCAGACAAATTTTGCCAAATCTTGGCACTTTGAAGGCGATAGGGAAACCTATCGCTTTTTTATCCTTTTAAAAGCAATTATTTCGCTATTCTGGTGTTTAATTGCACAATTTAACTCCACTCTGATCCCACTTTCTGGTATGTTTCGCATCCCTGTTTGAGGATGAAAGAATGCACAACTGTCCTTTATGCCACAATCAAGATACTCACTATTACCATGAAGATAAGCGACGAAGCTATTTTCAATGCAGTGAATGTCATTTGGTATTTGTTGACCCAGTTCAGCGCTTAGATGCAAAAGCAGAAAAAGATCACTATGATCTTCATGAGAATGATCCTAGTGATGAAGGGTATCGTAGATTTCTATCACGTATTGCTGATCCAATAATAGAACGAATCACATCTAACGCTCATGGGTTAGATTTTGGCTGTGGTCCTGGCCCAACATTGTCTATCATGTTGCAAGAGAAAGGCCACAGTGTTGAATTGTATGATCTTTACTATCACCCTAATAAAGAAGTGTTAGCACAGACGTATGATTTTATGACTGCGACAGAAGTGATCGAGCATGTTTATCAGCCCGATCTCGTGTGGCAGCAATGGTTAAATTTAGTTAAGCCGGGTGGCTGGATTGGTCTCATGACCAAGATGGTCATCGATCTTGAAGCGTTTCAACATTGGCACTATAAGAATGATGTTACTCATGTCATTTTCTTTAGCCGTAAGACCTTCGAGTATCTGGCAGAGCGAGATAAGCTCGAACTTGAATTTGTTGGTAATGATGTAATTTTACTGAGGAAACCCAGTAATGAGTCGTAGTAAAAAATCTAGAAAACCAGGTGCGTTAGGCGCACCAGAGCAAAATGTAACGCGTAACCGCAGCGAATCTGATGTACAAGGCCGCCTACGTAAGCGTGTTAAAAACCGCAAAGGGTTAAAAACCGGCAATCGTAACTCTGAAGTCGAAGAAATAAAGCAACGCCAAGAGAAGCAAAAACGCGATCCTCGTTTAGGCAGCAAAAAGAAGATTGCTTTGGTTGTTGAAGAGAAGAAAAAACCGAATAAGCAAGAGCGTCGAGTTTCAGCAGAGCAAGAACTTGAGATGCTAGAAACAGATACTCAGTTGAACGTCTTGCTTGATCGCCTAGAAAGTGGTGAAAGTTTGGGTGCAGGCTTACAAAAGTATGTCGATCAAAAGTTGAACCGCATTGAAGTACTCATGAAGCAGCTTGGCTTGTTCGATGAAGAAATCGAAGAAGAAGGCGAAGAGTTGGAAGATGAAATCAACTTTGTGCCTAAGATGGTTAAGAAAAGCAGTAAGCCATCATCAGATGAAGAGCTTTTAGCTCAGTTTGAAGGGCTTGATCTGAAAGATTTTAAAGAGTAATTAAATCATGAACGTAACCTTACTGGCCTCGATAGGAGCCCTTATCATCGCTGGGCTAGCATGTTATGCAGGTTACCTTCTGCTCCAAGTAAAGAAGCAAAAGGATTTGCAGCAGCAACAGCAGAAATTGGCGATAGAGAAGCGCAATGCGAATATCTATGACAACGTGAATACACTGTGCATGGCCGGGATTCAGGGCCAGTGCGATTTGTCTGAAATTAGTATCCGTGTGTACAGCATCATGGATTACGTTCAAGGTGACGACCGCATTGATTTTGACCAGACTTATCCTGCTATCTCTGAGCTGTATCATGTGGTCAAAGACATGGCGCGAGGCGAAGATCGTCAGGCGTTAGCAAAAAAAGAGAAAATGGAACAAAATTTACTGCGACACAAAGCGGAAGTGAAATTGGCGGAAGCGATTATTGAAGAACTGAAAGATCTCAAAAAACGCAATCAACCGCTGAATAACCAAATAAACGTTCAAATGATCTAATCAACGTCGGTCACTCATTGGGCAGAGTGAGTGATCGAGTTGGCAATTCTGAAACTTTCTTACAAAAATGTGTTTTGCTTTCCTACGTAAGGTCGAGTCGTGTGGCAAAATACCCAGTCAACCTAAAATCTACGCCGCTCACAGTTAGAAATGGAAATAATTACCATGTCGCAACCCGTCGTATCCGGTCAGCAAATCGTTTGGGATCAAGCTATCCTAGACAAATACAATTATTCAGGACCACGTTACACCTCATACCCGACAGCGTTGGAGTTTCATGAGGCATTCACGGTTGCGGATTATGATATGGCGTGCACTCAATACCCAGAGCGCCCACTCTCTCTATATATCCATATTCCGTTTTGTCACAAGCTTTGTTACTACTGTGGCTGCAATAAAGTCATTACTCGTCATTCTCACAAGGCCGATGAATACTTAGACGTCATTGAGCATGAGATTCGCCAACGAGCATCATTACTGCATGATCGTAAAGTCACCCAGCTTCATTTTGGTGGCGGCACACCAACATTTCTCACAAAACAGCAAATAAGTCGTTTGATGGCGATTCTTCGTGGTGAATTTCAGTTTGTTGATGACGCAGAAATCAGTATCGAGGTCGACCCGCGTGAAATTGAGCTCAACATGCTGGATCATTTACGTGGAGAAGGGTTTAACCGTTTAAGTATTGGCGTACAAGATTTCAATAAAGAAGTTCAAAAACTGGTGAATCGTGAACAAGATGAAGATTTTATTATTGCAATGGTTGAGCGAGCGAAGAAACTCGGTTTCCGTTCGACCAATTTAGATCTGATTTATGGTTTGCCTAAGCAGACCAAAGCGTCTTTCGCTAAAACGTTGGCTCAAGTGCTAGAAATGCAACCAGGGCGTCTCTCTGTTTTCAACTATGCCCATATGCCGCAGCTGTTTGCCGCGCAACGCAAGATTAAAGAAGAGGACTTGCCTGAAGCCAGTGAAAGAATGGGCATTCTTCAAGAGAGTATTTCGACCTTAACGGGAGCGGGTTACCAGTTTATTGGAATGGATCACTTTGCTCTACCTGATGATGAGCTAGCGGTTGCTCAGCGAGAAGGAGTCTTGCATAGAAACTTCCAGGGATACACCACTCAGGGCGAAGCCGATTTAGTGGGCTTTGGTGTTTCAGCGATTTCGATGATCGGTGACGCGTACGCTCAGAATCAAAAAGAGCTGAAAAAATATTACGCTCAAGTAGATGAATTACGCCATGCTTTATGGAAAGGGGTTGTGTTAGATAGTGATGACTTACTTAGACGTGAAGTCATTAAGCAGCTGATTTGTAATTTCAAACTCGATAAGTCGATGATTGAATCCACCTTTTCTGTGCGTTTTGAACAATACTTCAAAGAAGACTTGCAACTACTGCAAACCTTTATCAATGATGAGCTGGTGGAAGTGGATGAGAGTGAAATACGGGTGACTTTGCGGGGCCGCTTATTGATTCGTAATATCTGTATGTGCTTCGATAAATACTTACGCGATAGAGCCCGTCAGCAACAATTTTCTCGGGTAATATAGCCGCGAGATAGTTTTTAGCGGCGAGATAGTAGAAAGAAAACCTTCAAAACCACGCTAACTAGCGTGGTTTTTCTATTTGAGGAGTTTATGGAGTAATGATTTTCCGAGAGGCCACATCCCAAAGAGCTTTGACCAGAGGGTTATCAAGCTGTGAACGTTTACAGCACACCCCGAGTTTAAACGGTACCACGGGCTTTACTTTTAGGCGCTGAATTTTCTCTCTGACTGGGCTGTTGTTAATGACAATGTCAGGGGCAATGCCAACCCCACATCCCAATGCGACCATACTGACAATGGCTTCATGCCCTGAGACTTGAGCGTAAATGTTGGGTTTTATTCGCATACTTTTAAACCAGGCGTTAGCGCGGTCGCGCGCCGTTCCCGCTTCGGGCACAATAAATGGAATATTTGACCAGTCTGGTTTCTCTTGCTGCAATAGATCGGCAAAGCTACTGATGCCTGATGGCGCAACAACCGACAGTGGGATCTCACTAATAGTTTCAAACTCAATGCGAGCGGGAAGCTGATCGGGTTTGGCGGAAATGGCAATGTCTACTTCGCCTTTCAGAACCTTATCAATGGCTTGAGCTGGATCGCCCGTGGATAACTTGTATTCGATAAACGGATGCTGCAACCTAAATTCAGAAAGCAGTTCCGGCAGGTGACTATAGCTAGCGGTAACCGAGCAAAAAAGGCGGATTTCCCCCTTTAGCTCCATTTCATTACCTTTAATTTGAGCGTTGTACTGCTGCCATTCGGCCAAAATCCTCATGGCAACAGGCAACAGCTGTTTTCCCGCAGGCGTCAATTCAACACTGCGGTTATCACGTAAGAATAGAGTCTGATTGGTTTGTTGCTCTAGCTTTTGAATTTGACGACTAAGAGCCGAAGGGCTGATATGCATTGCGGAGGCGGTCTTACTAAAGCTGTTGCTATCACACAAATGTATGAACATTTTCAAGTTCTTAATATCCATAAAGACTTACCTTGGGAAATTACCTAACGTTGCATTTTTTGCAATCACTAATTGTGAATATATCACTTTGAGCAACTGATTGCCTGCTTTAGTATGTGGTTATTCGGCGATAACGCGCCGACCATAACGGAAGAATCAACAAGGAGCGCCCATCATGGCTAACTATTTCAATACTTTAAATCTACGTGAGCAATTAGACCAACTAGGTCGTTGTCGTTTTATGGACCGCAGTGAGTTTGCTACTGAAGCAGACTATCTGAAAGGTAAGAAAATTGTCATTGTAGGTTGTGGTGCTCAAGGCCTAAACCAAGGTCTAAACATGCGTGATTCTGGCCTAGATGTGTCTTACGCTCTGCGCCAAGCAGCCATCGACGAGCAACGTCAATCGTACAAAAATGCGAAAGAGAATGGTTTTGTTGTTGATAGCTATGAAAACCTAATCCCAACGGCTGACCTAGTGGTTAACCTTACTCCAGACAAACAACACACGAACGTTGTTGAAACAGTAATGCCTCTAATGAAAGAGGGTTCTGCGCTAGGTTACTCACACGGCTTTAACGTTGTTGAAGAAGGCATGCAGATTCGTAAAGACCTAACGGTTGTTATGGTTGCGCCTAAGTGTCCAGGTACTGAAGTTCGTGAAGAATACAAACGTGGCTTTGGTGTTCCAACACTGATTGCGGTTCACCCAGAGAACGATCCACAAGGTGAAGGTTGGGATATCGCTAAAGCATGGGCTGCAGGTACAGGTGGTCACCGCGCGGGTTGTTTAGAGTCTTCATTCGTTGCGGAAGTAAAATCTGACTTAATGGGTGAGCAAACTATTCTATGTGGCATGCTTCAAGCGGGTTCTATCGTATCTTACGAGAAGATGATTGCTGACGGTATCGAACCTGGCTATGCAGGTAAACTTCTTCAATATGGTTGGGAAACGATTACTGAAGCACTGAAGTTCGGTGGCATCACTCACATGATGGATCGCCTATCAAACCCAGCGAAAATTAAAGCATTCGATCTTTCTGAAGAGTTGAAAGACCTAATGCGCCCACTTTACAACAAACACATGGATGACATTATCCAAGGTGAATTCTCTCGCACCATGATGGCGGACTGGGCGAATGATGATGTAAACCTATTCGGTTGGCGTGAAGAGACAGGCCAAACGGCTTTTGAAAACTACCCTGCGTCTAACGTAGAAATTGCCGAGCAAGAGTATTTTGATAACGGTATTCTAATGGTTGCAATGGTACGTGCAGGGGTAGAACTTGCATTTGAAGCCATGACAGCATCGGGCATCATCGATGAGTCTGCTTACTACGAGTCTCTACATGAACTACCACTGATCGCAAACACGGTAGCTCGTAAGCGTCTATACGAAATGAACGTGGTAATTTCAGATACGGCTGAATACGGTAACTACCTATTTGCTAACGTTGCAACGCCACTTCTACGTGAGAAGTTCATGCCTTCAGTAGCGACAGACGTAATCGGCCGTGGCTTAGGTGAAACATCGAACCAGGTAGATAACGGTAAGCTAATCGAAGTGAACGATGCAATCCGTAACCACCCAGTTGAGTACATCGGTGAAGAGCTACGTGGCTACATGACGGATATGAAGAACATCGCAGTAGGCGGCTAATCTTATTGCTCTAGAGCCTAAGCTCTTTGTTGGAAATACTCATTTTCTGCTAGTAAACGCCGTGTTTCCTCTTTGAACTTAAGCTCTAACGCTACGCATTTACTTTTAATGTAAAGAGCGAATAAAACAAATAAAAAGGGCTTGGTCAGTGGTGACCAAGCCCTTTTTATGGCTGCTATTTATCGGATAAGGTAAGTGATTACTTATCTGCTAGCTTCTCTTCAAGCTGAGCAAGTTTTTGCTCCATTTCTGTCAGCTTCTGGCGTGTACGCAATAGTACTTGAGTCTGAACATCAAACTCTTCACGGCTAACCACGTCCAGTTTGTTCAGTTGCCCTTGGATAACTTGACGCACTTTCTGGTCAACATCCGCACCAAGCTCTTTAACAGGGGTTGGCATAGAGTCATGAATTTGCTTCGCGATTTGCTCTAATTTCTTTGGATCAAACATGTGGGCTGAAACTCCTATTCATTTATGTCTCCATTCTATTTAAAGCGAGCATAAAAGTCGCTAGTTGGTGGAAAAAATGTTCAGTGATACGAATGTCGGGACATAAAAAAGGCCACCGAAGTGGCCTAGTAATGCTTATTTACGGTTAGCTTGGGTGAGATATTTCTCGTTGAGCGGCTTTTGCTTCATCAATACGCGCGAGCTTCTCTAGATCTTTATCTTCAACAAACACAGGCAGTGGCTTGTGCTTTTCTGCAAGGTAACTGTAGATAACCGGCAGTACGAACAGAGTAAAGAGAGTACCAATAGCAAGGCCAGCAACGATAACAATACCGATACTGAATCGTTGAGCGGCACCCGCGCCAGTTGCGTACATGAGCGGGATAAGGCCAGCGATCATCGCGGCGGTTGTCATGAGAATTGGGCGAAGACGAACTTTTGCCGCTTCCATAACTGCGTCGATACGATTTTTCTTATTATGAAGTTGCTCTTCTTTCGCCACTTCACAAATCAAAATACCATGCTTAGTAATAAGGCCAACCAGCGTGATCAAACCTACCTGAGAGTAGATGTTCATCGTTGCAGCCCCCCATGCGAGAGCAATCAAGGCACCACAAATAGCCAGTGGTACGGAAACCATGATGACAAGCGGATCTTTAATCGATTCGAACTGAATAGCCAATACGAGGAAGATAATTGCCAGTGCTAAACCAAAGGTAGCATAGAGCGCGCTTCCTTCTGTGACGTATTGACGAGCTTCACCCATATAATCATGGTTATACCCACTAGGCAGTTTATCGGTTGCAATACCTTCGAACCAGTTAAGATCGGAAGAGCGG
>NZ_JBNGCJ010000196.1:0-665 GCF_049974785.1 Vibrio genomosp. F10 str. 9ZD137 | reverse complement strand
TGAACAGCTCTTCCGATCTTCAAATGGCTGATTAGGCGATAATTTGTTCCCACTTTGGGGCGATTGTACACGCACTTCTGGTACAGGGTTATGGTCGCATTGGCCGACTTCATTCCAAGCATCTTTCCATGCATCTGGGTAATTAGGATCGCCAGTGCCTGGAGTCCAAACCGAATTACCACACCATCCCGCGACCTCACAGGAATAGATATTGCCAACGTTGGTGACTTCATCACCCATTTTGTAAGCCACACCATCTTCGTACTGAGGAACATCGCCACAACTGTTGCTCGTGTCCGTTACTGTGATGGTTAAACTTTCATGAGTGACATGTTGTTCATCGTCCTCTGCTTCAACACGAATTGACGCTGTACCTGCCGTTTGAGGCGTCCAATCACAAGACAAATCGTGGTTGGTTTGCGTATCTAGGTGGCAGACTTCAACATCGTTCGCAAAAAATTTAACACTGGCCAGGTCATTATCGGCATCCACGACATTCGCTTCGATCGTGACGGTTTCTCCTTTTTGATGAGTAGATCCCGCTTCCGGAGAAATAAAATCCACGATTGGAGGGTTAGCGGCTGTCGACTCAGTCTCAACCGACAGCTCTACCGTTTTCTCGGTCAGCTTCGCACCTTCATCATCAAAGGAGATCGGAAGAGCGG
>NZ_JBNGCJ010000195.1:0-315 GCF_049974785.1 Vibrio genomosp. F10 str. 9ZD137 | reverse complement strand
ACGCTCGCTGGTGACAGCCAAATGTGTGAAGTCAGCACAGGTTTTTCTATTGCGTGTGACGATGACTATGATGGTCTATCAAACGCCGACGAACTTGACGCGGGCACCGACCCAAATAACCCGAATGACCCAGTGCAAGGGGGCAATGAAGACCACGACGGCGATGGCCTCAAAAAAGGCTTAGAAGTCGCGATGGGTTGGGACGACAACGACCCCAACAACCCGGTGCAAGATGGCAACAAAGACGAGGATGGTGACGGCATTAAAAAAGGCCGAGAAGAAATAGAAGGTTGGGACGACAACGACGCCAACAAC
>NZ_JBNGCJ010000194.1:0-328 GCF_049974785.1 Vibrio genomosp. F10 str. 9ZD137 | reverse complement strand
GAAATGGCCGATGTGACCATGGCGCCCGCTGCGGACATGTTTGAGATGGGCGTGAAGCTTCAGGTTGTTAAGCGTGGAACGTTATTCCCGATGCGCGCAAACAAACTCTATGAGATCTACACGCGTTACGATTCAATCGAAGCCATTCCTATTGCTGAGCGCGAGAAGCTAGAGAAACAAGTTTTCCGCTCGACGCTAGATGACATTTGGGCCGGTACTGTGGCTCACTTTAATGAGCGAGATCCTAAACAAATCGAGCGTGCTGAAGGTAACCCTAAGCGTAAAATGGCGCTTATATTCCGTTGGTACTTAGGCTTATCAAGCCGCT
>NZ_JBNGCJ010000193.1:0-397 GCF_049974785.1 Vibrio genomosp. F10 str. 9ZD137 | reverse complement strand
TTGGCGCTTAATACCGCCTGTGCAGCGGGTGGCTTAGGTGCAGCAATGATTTTGGAGGTTGAATAATGTCTCAGTCTAAAGCGTTCCACTTGAAAGTGGATGACAATAAGGTGGCTTGGCTTTCAATTGATGTGCCGGGCGAGAAGATGAACACGCTTCAGTCTGCCTTTGTTTCCGAGATTAAAGATATTTTGGTTGAACTTGAATCTTATCAAAGTGAACTCAAGGGCGTGATTATTCATTCCGATAAGCCCGACAACTTTATTGCGGGTGCCGATATTCGCATGTTAGCGGAATGCAAAACAGCCCAAGAAGCCCAAGCGCTCGCAGTGCAAGGGCAAGAGATGTTCCAGGCGTTATCCGATTTACCTTACCCTGTTAGATCGGAAGAGCGGTT
>NZ_JBNGCJ010000192.1:0-7529 GCF_049974785.1 Vibrio genomosp. F10 str. 9ZD137 | reverse complement strand
CCGTCACCGGTGACAATGCCGCCGTTAGTATTACAGTGATAAACACGGCCAGCGCCACCCGTTGCGAGTACAACCGATTTTGCTTTAATGGTCACGAGTTCACCTTCAGCCATATGAATAGCGATAAGGCCCTGAACTTCGCCATCTTCAACAAGCAGATCAACCACAAAGTACTCATCAAAACGTTTGATTTGCTCGTACTTCATCGAAGTTTGAAATAGGGTATGAAGCATGTGGAAACCGGTTTTATCCGCCGCAAACCAAGTACGCTCGACTTTCATACCACCAAAACGACGAACGTTGATTTCACCGTTCTCTTTTCGACTCCATGGGCAACCCCATTGCTCCATTTGGATCATTTCACGCGTTGCGTTTTTAACAAAGTACTCAACGACATCCTGCTCACATAGCCAGTCACCACCACCAACAGTATCGTTGAAGTGATTATCTAGGCTGTCTTCTTCCTTGACGACGGCTGCTGAACCCCCTTCTGCTGCAACCGTGTGGGAGCGCATAGGGTAAACTTTCGAAATGAGTGCAACTTCTAATTCAGGGTTTGCTTCCGCAGCTGCAATAGCAGTACGAAGACCAGCGCCACCAGCGCCAATGACTGCGATATCTGTGGTGAGTATTTTCACAGTTATCCTCCAGTGAGTAATTGATATTATTGAATACTAGGTACGCTTTATTCCGCTGCCCTAGAGTCTTTATATTCAGAAATCAAAATAGGGATAAAAAGTGGATTTTTATCCCTTCAATTCCAGACCGCCTTTTTAACGGCACAATCAGTTTAGAAGAGCAGAATGAGGAATAAATTGATTCAGTCAGCCTTTTTAGTCGGAAATGCAAACATGAGCATAGTTATTCCATTTTGTGTGATCAATATCATGAAGTAATGGTCGGAAGGGAGTTAGCTGACAGGATTGTCGCTCCCCGAAAGTGTTCCAATGACCATTCTAGAGTGTGCTTTTTAAAGGTAGAATATCGCCATAAACGTTACTTGCTAAATAGAGCTTCTTATGACGAGACAAACCTGGCAACCCAGTGCATCAATTCATCAACTGAAAAAGCGCGCCGCTATACTGGCTAAGATTCGCGAGTTTTTTTATCAGCGACAAGTGATGGAGGTGGATACGCCAGCAATGAGCCATGCTACGGTCACTGATATTCATCTACATACTTTTCAAACGACCTTTATTGGCCCTGAATACGCGCAAGGTTGCCAACTCTATTTCATGACCAGTCCAGAATTTCATATGAAGCGTTTATTAGCGGCGGGAAGTGGGTGCATTTACCAAATGAGCAAGGCGTTTCGTAACGAAGAGAATGGTCGCTACCATAACCCAGAATTCACCATGCTTGAGTGGTATCGAGTAGGCTTTGATCACCATAAGTTGATGGATGAAATGGATGATCTTCTGCAATTGACGCTTGGTTGCAATACGGCAACACGCATGACTTACCAGCAAGCTTTTATGGATGTGTTGGGCATTTGCCCATTAGAAGACTCAATGCAGAGACTAAAACAGTCAGCCTCTACGCTTGGCTTGAGCGATATTGCCAACGATGAACAAGACCGAGATACGCTGTTACAGCTATTGTTTAGTATTGGCGTTGAAAAAGAGATTGGCCAAACTGAACCGGTTTTCGTTTATGGCTTCCCCGCGTCACAAGCGGCATTGGCAAGAATCAACACGCAAGACAAACGAGTATCCGATCGTTTTGAAGTGTATTTTAAAGGGATTGAGCTTGCGAATGGGTTCCATGAGTTGGATGACGCCGATGAGCAATTGGCTCGATTTGAGTCCGACAACCGAAAGCGCGTAGAAATGGGCTTACCAGAGCAACCCATCGATCACCATTTGGTTGCCGCGTTAAGGGCCGGTTTTCCCGCTTGTGCAGGGGTCGCACTTGGGATCGACCGCCTTATTATGCTAGCGCTGCAATGCAAACACATCGATGAAGTGACTGCGTTTCCATTTCCTAGGGCTTAGGTTAGTGACGACTGGTTTTTAAGTTATAAAGACATGGATCGCGGATAGGTGATAGGAGCTTGGTCATCCATTTTTCTAAAGTATATATCCTCGGTCCACTGCTAAAAGGCTGTGCAGAACTGGTTGACTTCACGTCTAGTTGCAATTGAAGCTTATCCTCACTAGCCTCTTTGGCGCTTCCTCGCTATACTCCTGACTGAATTTTAAGCCCTAAACAGTAAGAGCGCAGGATATGCAAGAATACATCGATTTTTTCCAACAAAATATGATCCTATCTTTAGTATGGGTCGGTCTTTTTGCCGCTTTAATTATGAGCTTTGTCAAAGCCGCAACAGCAGCGTATAAAGATGTCACAGCATCTGAAGTGACATTACTTATGAATCGTGAAGACGGTATCGTGGTCGATGTTCGCGCAAAAGACGAGTTCAAAAAAGGCCACATTACAGACGCAGTTCACATTTTACCGTCTGACATCAAAGCGGGTAACTTTAACGGCCTTGAAAAGAACAAAACTAACCCAATCATTGTGGTATGTAAGACAGGTCAAACCGCAGTAGAAAGCGCTAACCTACTTGCAAAAGCAGGCTTTGAAAATGTAAAGCTACTGAAAAATGGTTTGTCAGGCTGGAGCGAAGCTAACTTGCCTTTAGTTCGTGGCAAAAAGTAGTCCGCGGAAAAATAGTGCCTAGGAAAATAGTGCTCAGCAAACATAGAGCGCAATACCCAGTAAGTCGCCCCATTAGCGACGACAGTAAGCCTAGCTTGAATATGTGTTGCCTAAAATGGCAGCACTTATCGTTAAGAGATGTGATACTTTCCACGGAACTGCGGATTTATTTGCGCAAGATGACGTCTCTCGGTTAGTCTGAAAACAGATTAAATTACCCAAATTTTAAGGATTCCCACATGGCTGAAGCAGCACCACAAGAACAAGCTCAAGATTTCGCTATCCAACGTATCTTTCTAAAAGATATTTCTTTTGAAGCGCCTAACTCTCCAGTTATGTTTCAAAAAGAGTGGCAACCAGATGTGAAACTTGACCTAGACACGCAAAGCCGTGAGCTTGGTGAAGGCACTTATGAAGTGGTTCTACGTCTAACTGTGACGGTTAAGAACGCAGAAGAAACGGCTTTCCTATGTGAAGTTCAACAAGGCGGTATCTTCACTGCTGGAAACATGGAAGCGGGTCAACTGGCTCATTGTTTAGGTGCATTCTGCCCGAACATCCTGTTCCCATACGCTCGTGAAACGATTTCTAGCCTAGTGGTTAAAGGTACGTTCCCTCAACTGAACCTTGCACCTGTTAACTTTGATGCATTGTTCATGAACTACCTACAGCAGCAAGCAAAAGACGGCGAAGCTTCTAAAGAGGCGTAAATCGGTTTTTCACTTCAGCGATGAGGTGAAAGGTACGCCTAGTGAATCGATAGCTTATTAAAGAAAATGCACAAAGCATCTAAATAGAATGATGCGATGTGCATTTTTTGTTTAGAATGACAGTAAATGAATCCTTATAAAATGTGATCAGGCAAAGTGAATGACTAACTCAAATTTGAATAATGCTTACGGAAAAGAGATCGCCATGACGGTGATCGGTGCCGGCTCTTACGGTACCTCATTGGCTATTTCTCTGGCTCGCAATGGCGCTAATGTTGTAATTTGGGGGCATGAGCCTGAACACATGGCGCGGTTGGAAGCGGATCGTGCTAATCATGAGTTCCTTCCTGGTATTGATTTCCCAGAATCCTTGATCGTTGAGTCGGACGTTGAGAAAGCCGTTCAAGCAAGCCGAGATTTATTGGTTGTGGTGCCTAGCCATGTGTTCAGCATTGTATTAGGCAGCATAAAACCGCATCTACGCGATGACACAAGGATTTGCTGGGCAACAAAAGGGCTTGAGCCTGAAACAGGTCGCCTGCTTAAAGACGTCGCTCATGAAGTGCTAGGGGAAGGGCGTTCATTGGCCGTGTTGTCTGGGCCAACTTTTGCTAAAGAACTCGCGATGGGCATGCCAACGACGATTTCTGTGGCTTCCCCAGATGATCAGTTTGTGGCGGATCTTCAAGAGAAAATTCACTGCAGTAAGACTTTCCGTGTTTACGCAAACAGCGATTTTACCGGAATGCAGCTGGGCGGTGCAGTCAAAAATGTAATAGCGATTGGCGCAGGTATGTCTGATGGTATCGGCTTTGGTGCTAACGCTCGAACAGCATTGATTACTCGAGGTCTTGCTGAAATGACACGTTTAGGTGAAGCTCTTGGCGCTCAAAAAGAAACCTTTATGGGAATGGCTGGGCTTGGTGATTTAGTGCTTACTTGTACTGATAACCAATCTCGTAATCGACGTTTTGGTCTAGCGCTAGGCTCGGGTAAGGGTGTTGAAGAGGCCCAAGAAGAGATCGGCCAAGTCGTTGAAGGCTACCGCAATACCAAAGAAGTGTGGATGCTTGCAGCTCGAATGGGGGTTGAGATGCCGATTGTTGATCAAATCTACCAAGTGCTGTATCAAGGAAAAGATACACGTGTCGCAGCGCAAGATTTGCTTGCGCGAGATAAAAAATCAGAAGGGAAGTAACAAACACCTTGTGATCAGCGCTCTGGTTAATAGGGTGCTGAGGGTGCTTTGGGAATAGGGATTGATTGATGAAGCATTGTGAAAAAAAGAAAGTATGGCAAGCGATCATTCGCGAAGCTCGAGAGCAATCTGAGCAAGAGCCAATGTTGGCGAGTTTTTATCATGCCACCATTATTAATCATGATAGCTTGGCGGCGGCGTTAAGCTATATCCTCGCGAACAAACTAAAAACCCCATCTATGCCAGCAATGGCGGTACGTGAAGTGGTTGAACAAGCCTTTGCTGCGGATCCGGACATCGGTCACTCCGCGGCCTGTGATATCTGCGCGACCGTGAATCGAGATCCCGCCGTTGCCATGTACTCTATGCCGCTCCTGTATTTGAAAGGCTATCATGCATTGCAAGGCTATCGCGTTGCAAACTGGCTGTGGAAACAAGGCCGAATAGCTCTGGCGACTTACTTGCAAAATCAAATCTCTGTAGCTTGCCAAGTGGATATTCATCCTGCGGCGCAAATTGGTCGCGGCATCATGCTGGATCATGCGACAGGTATTGTGATTGGTGAAACCGCCGTGGTGGAAGACGATGTTTCCATACTTCAAGACGTGACGCTGGGCGGAACGGGCAAAGAGTGTGGTGATCGCCATCCTAAGATTCGCGAAGGGGTCATGATCGGCGCTGGTGCTAAGATTTTGGGTAATATTGAAGTGGGCGAAGGGGCCAAAATTGGTTCTTGTTCTGTGGTCTTACAGGCGGTTCCTGCTCATACCACGGTGGCGGGTGTTCCGGCAAAAATAGTCGGCCGACCAAAAACCGACAAACCATCACTGGATATGGACCAACAGTTTAATGGTAAGTCTCAGAGCTTTATTGGTGGCGATGGTATTTAGCGTATTGACCGTTAAAGTGCCCGAGCAGCAAAATACGCAATAGCAGAATAAAAAAGGACGATACCCAGGTATCGTCCTTTTGGCTTTCTATGACCAGCCTTAAATAAACCCAAGTTCAGGTCTATTTATGCACATTACTGTTTATTTGATTTCATTAAGCTCAGCGAGCACTTCTTCCGCCCAAACTAACCAAGCTTGACGAAGTAATAAATTACGGCGCAAGGTGAGACGTTCTAGTCGTTGAGATTTATCGAGAGTGGCTGGCGTTGCGTAGTAAGCCGCTTCTATCTCTTGATAGTGCGCTACCAGGCTATAAGACTCTTTAATTAACTCGCTAAGTTGAATGCGATACGGACCTGAGTCTTGTACGGCACACGCCATTAATTTAGCAGAAAACTCATCGCGTACGGTTGGGTGTGCTGTAGGTTGATCAAACCATTCACCTAACGCACTGCGGCCAGCATCGGTGATGGAATACACTTTACGATCAGGTTTGCCTTCTTGAGGTTCAAGAACACAGGTAACGAGCTCGTTTTGAGCCATTTTATTGAGTTCACGATACACTTGTTGGTGGCTTGCTTTCCAAAAATAGCCGATGCTAGCGGAAAACTCTTTAGTGATATCGTATCCAGTTGCGTTACGTGTACTAAGTACAGTGAGGATTACGTGTGGTAGTGACATGTCTTAAATCCAAATAGGTCAATAAACTTCAAAATAACGATGTTTAAACATTGGTTGTGCTTCGTAGCACTTATTATTTCTATGTTTAAACAACACCAACTTTATCGTGTTGGTTCTGTCACCTTTATAAGCCGTTTATCACCTAGTTATATTTAAACTGATGTCGATCCTGCGAGATAATTAGTATATGTGTGTTATCGCAGTGGGGCGGTATTATATCTAAATATAAGCATAAAGTGGAATAGATGGACGTATTCACAACAAAAACTGATAAATAACTCAATAAGGCTATTTGTTTAGTTTATCATTCTTCATATTTTATAATTTTATAATTTTTATATCGCGAAATTTAATCGTTTTATACTTTTATAGAGAATAAAAACAAAAAAGCCAGAGAATAAAAACAAAAAGCAGCACAAAATAGTGCTGCTTTTTTGGTTTTTTTGATCAATGCGTCACCTAATCCGTTACTTGCCGCGTTATTTGGACAGTCACGAGATTAGGCAGTGAAATCGATCAATTACCCTGTATTTCGCATACCTGCCGCAATACCTGCAATGGTCACCATCAGTGCTTCTTCAAGTTCCGCCGACGGTGTGTCCATTTGGCGAGTCCGGTGAAGCAATTCTGCTTGAAGCATGTTGAGTGGCTCAACGTAGATACTGCGAAGACGAATGGACTCTTGGCCCCATGGGTCGCTTTGCATCAAGTTTTCGTTGTTCTCAACATTCAATACGGCTTTGATGTCTTTTTGCAGTTGTTCACGTAGGCGATCACCCAGTGGCAACAACGATGGATCAGCAAGGCGTTCGTCATAGTAGCGAGAAATCTCGATATTACATTTTGAGTACACCATCTCTAGCATACCCAGACGAGTTGAGAAGAATGGCCACTCGCGACACATCTCTTCTAACAGCGCTTGGTGACCTTTATCAACGGAGTACTGGATTGCTTCACCTGCCCCTAACCATGCGGGTAACACAAGGCGGTTTTGACTCCATGAGAAGATCCATGGAATAGCACGCAAGCTTTCAACACCGCCATTCGGGTTACGTTTTGCAGGGCGAGAGCCGAGAGGCAACATGCCGAGTTCAAGTTCTGGTGTTGCTTGTCGGAAATACGGTACAAAGTCAGGCTCTCCTTGCACGATATTACGGTAAGACTCACAAGAGACTTCCGACAATACGTCCATGAGATCGCGCCAATCTTGTTTTGGCTCTGGAGGTGGAAGTAGGTTCGCTTCTAAAATCGCACTGGCGTACATATTGAAGCTGTTGACAGCCACTTCAGGTAAACCAAGCTTAAAGCGGATCATTTCCCCTTGTTCTGTAACTCGTAAGCCGCCTTTCAAGCTTTTTGGTGGCTGAGATAACAGATCGGAAGAGCGGT
>NZ_JBNGCJ010000191.1:0-232 GCF_049974785.1 Vibrio genomosp. F10 str. 9ZD137 | reverse complement strand
TTTCAGGTGTAAATTATCAGCTGGATCTCTCTCAGGGTGATAATGAAATCCTGACGATTACTAGGCCAAGCATCACTTCAGGCTCTGGGTATACGCTCTTGTTTACTCCCTCAGGTGGCGTTGAAGTAGAAACTGGTGAACTCGCGTGGGATGCCTCTACGCGAGACGTATCACGTGCGATAGAGAAAGCATTAGGTCTTAATTATGGTCAGATCATGGCGACTGAAAGAAC
>NZ_JBNGCJ010000190.1:0-914 GCF_049974785.1 Vibrio genomosp. F10 str. 9ZD137 | reverse complement strand
AGCGAAAGTATAATGCCGGCCATGACACCGCGTAAAATCAGATCACGAGTGCTCGTTTTAACCTTGGCCTCGCCAACATCGATCATGGTTTGAACGAATTCAGCTGGTTTTAGATCATTCATGTTTATGTCCCTAAATATTAAATTAAAGTAAAAATTGGATAGGAAAAGGCTTCAGATCCGTACATTCAGTCACTAGCCTGAAGCCCTTGAACTATCAAATTTCTATGTTGGAAAACCTAGCTCCACAAAGTAAACCTTTATAATGAAAGCTCTACTGCGCCATTGTCTACTCGGGCTTTGTACGCTTTCACATTGAAGCTTTCGTCTTCCAAGCAAACGCCTGTTGTTAGGTTGAAACGCTGTTTTTTCAATGGGCTAGCTACCCACAACTCATCTTGATGCTGACAAATTAGGCCGCGCGACAAGACATTGGCACAGGCAAAAGGGTCGTGGTTACTGATTGCCAGGACATTTAAAGCGTCAGTAGGTCTAAAGATAGCGACCTGCTCACCGTTAAATAAGGCACACACACCCGTTCCAGGAATGATATCGGTAATCTCACACACTTTTTGAAATGTTGCTTTGTTGATCGCCATGATTATTTCTCCGCTATGGTTTCAGTCAGTGCTACATGCAAGATGTCGCCTTTTACTTCTGGATACTTCTCGGTAAATGTTGCAGGACGGTGCTGCTCACGCGCTTCAACAAACACAACGTTATCATCACGTAAATCCGAATTGATAAAGTGAGAAAAACGTTTTAACTGAGACTCGTCATTGATGGTATCGGTCCACTCACAGCGGAAATTTCCGACTAAAGATGCTACATCTGCTTCCAATTGATCATTGATGCCGAGCTTATTGTCGACAATAACATCGCGTAAGTAATCAACTAGATAGGAAGAGCGGTTCA
>NZ_JBNGCJ010000189.1:0-1889 GCF_049974785.1 Vibrio genomosp. F10 str. 9ZD137 | reverse complement strand
CACTTCTGCCGCCAACGTCATGGGCGTATCAGAAAGACCAAGTACAAATCCGGTACGACCGGAATTACGCGATCGCCTTATTACGAGAAGCTGGCTATGACTCTGATTTAGAATTAACCATGTCTATCCCTTTAGAAAGCAAAGCGTACAACCCGAGCCCTCGCAAAACTGCCGAGCTAATCCAAGCTAATTTTGCTGATATTGGAATCACACTTCATCTTATTACTGAGGACAGATTAAGTCGTAGCGACGCAAACAACAGGGATAATATCGACTTATTTTTAACCGGTTGGCTTGGTGCGACTGGGGACCCAGACAATTTCTTTAGGCCTCTGCTCTCCTGTGATTCTGAAAGAGCGGGGCTTAATATCTCGATGTGGTGTAACTCAGATTTTGATTTTCTACTCGATTTAGCACTGGAAGTCGACAAGCCTCGTTATCGTACCAATTTATATTATCAGGCCCAGAATATCTTGAATGATGAATTCCCAGTCATTCCACTTGCCCATGGCAGACAATTTCAGGTTTACCATAATTCACTGAAAGGGATAGAATTCAATCCCTTTAATTTGCCCCCATTTAACTTAGTAGAACGGAGTCAGTAATGTTTTTATATACGCTTCGTCGTCTGAATCTGTTTTTTATTACTCTATTGCTGCTTACGCTCATTGGATTCAATATTGTTCGCCTTGACGCCCTATCTCCGTGGGCACATCTTGATTTCTGGAGTGGCTGGTTAAGCTATCTTGTCGAGCTTTCTCAGCTTAACTTTGGGGTCAATAATAATGGAGTACCTATCATTGATGAGCTCATCATCGTTTTCCCTGCGACCATTGAATTATGTTTGATCGCTTTCATCATCTCAATGTTTGTCGGTATTCCACTCGGTACGCTAGCAGGAATGAAACAAGGAAAGTGGATCGATAGCATTATCTCGTTCACCTCAATGACGGGTTATTCTGCTCCCATTTTTTGGGTCGCATTACTATTGATCATGGTGTTTTCTTTAGAATATCAAGTATTACCTATTGCGGGTCGGTACGATTTTCTTTACCAGGTAGAGCACGTGACTGGGTTTGCGTTGATCGATGCCTTCTTTACGGAAGGAAAGTATCGGGCTCATACCGTTCAAAGTGTTTTAGAACACTTAATATTACCCTGCTTGGTATTGGCATTGGCACCCACCACGCAAGTTATTCGATTGATGAGAACGTCTGTTGCAGAAGTCATGACACAAAATTACATTCGAGCGGCTCGAATAAGAGGTCTCACGACTCTTGAGATCATTACCCAGCACGTAATGAGAAACGCCATTCCGCCCATCATCCCAAAAATTGGTGTCCAACTCTCTAGTATGCTCACCCTGGCGATTATTACCGAGACCATTTTTAACTGGCCAGGAATCGGCCGATGGTTACTTGATGCATTATCCAATCAAGATTATACGTCTATACAGGCCGGTGTTATGGTGGTCGCGACGTTTGTGTTAACCGCAAATATTATTTCAGACTTAATTGGTGCAATGGTTAACCCATTGGAGAGAAAGGGTTGGTATGCTAACAAATAACATTTATCAAGAAGAGCATATCCCGACTCAGTTCCAACGGTTCTGGCGAAGTTTTCGCTCTAACAGCCTTGCAATGTTCGGTTTGTGGTGCCTGGTTATCATTATTTTGATTACACTAGCTTCACCCTTGATCACACCTCATGATCCGCAAGCACAATCGACACAGCTTCTTATTCCTCCTTCATGGAACCCATCAGGGACCGTTGAGTACTTTCTAGGGACCGACGATTTAGGTCGAGATATTCTTTCTCGGCTGATTCAAGGCTCTCAACTTACCTTTGGGGCTGCGGTAGTGATCACGGCTATTGCTGCGACTGTAGGT
>NZ_JBNGCJ010000188.1:0-361 GCF_049974785.1 Vibrio genomosp. F10 str. 9ZD137 | reverse complement strand
CCGTTGTCACTGACCTACTCGCTTCCACCTTATTAAAACCTGCTGGTGAGATGGGCGCTGATGTTGTCATCGGATCATCACAACGCTTTGGTGTTCCTATGGGTTATGGCGGCCCTCACGCAGCATTCATGGCAACGCGTGACAAACACAAACGTACCATGCCGGGTCGTATCATTGGTGTCTCCATTGATTCACATGGTAATCAAGCACTGCGTATGGCAATGCAGACTCGTGAGCAACACATCCGCCGCGAAAAAGCGACGTCCAACATCTGTACCGCTCAAGCTCTGCTGGCTAACATGGCTTCGTTCTACGCGGTGTATCATGGCGCAGAAGGCCTTCGCACGATTGCTCGTCGCAC
>NZ_JBNGCJ010000187.1:0-321 GCF_049974785.1 Vibrio genomosp. F10 str. 9ZD137 | reverse complement strand
ACACTGATTATGAACCCGAGGGGGATGCTGATGGCGACGGGCATAGCAACGAGCTGGAATATATTGAGACGAATAATCCCCTAAACCCGAACGTCCCTGTTCTGGCGGGCGATCAGGACCTAGATGGTAATGGTGTCGTTAATGGCGTGGATGTGGATTACAACGCCAATGCCGATGCCGATGGTGATGGCCTCAGTAACTGGGTTGAATACCGAGATGGATCAGACCCCGTTAATTCCAACCACCCCGTATTTGCGGGCGAGCAGGATATTGATAGTGATGGCATCGTCAATGGCACCGACGCTGATTATCACGGTGATC
>NZ_JBNGCJ010000186.1:0-621 GCF_049974785.1 Vibrio genomosp. F10 str. 9ZD137 | reverse complement strand
TGTTGGGGCTTGCGTCCACGCACCTTCCAGCCCACTGGTGATCGTATCTTCCGAGTGGCCTTTGCCGCATTTATTTTGCCAGCCTAGCCCTTGCTGTTCTATGGGGGCGGCTTCGGGTTCTGCGCCCAAACACTCCGATGATTTGTGAGCGCCATGCATCTTACCAAAAGTATGTCCACCCGCCACAAGCGCCATGGTTTCTTCATCATTCATCGACATACGGCCAAAAGCCTCACGTATGCTTTTAGCAGAAGCGAGAGGATCCGGAACCCCATTAGGCCCTTCCGGGTTAACATATATCAGGCCCATATGGGCGGCGGCTAATGGTTTTATTAACTCACCTTTCTCATTGCGCCTATCACTTGCGAGCATTTCTAATTCAGGCCCCCAATAAACAGTATCAGGCTCCCAATCATCGGTGCGCCCTGCGGCAAACCCGTAAGGGGTAAAGCCCATATTCTCTAAAGAAACATTACCTGCAAGTACAATCAAATCGCCCCAGGAAATACTTTCACCGTACTTTTTCTTCACCGGCCACAACAAGCGCCTTGCTTTATCTAGGCTCGCATTGTCAGGCCAACTGTTCAGTGGTGCAAATCGTTGCTGTGCGCCACTTGCGCC
>NZ_JBNGCJ010000185.1:0-3251 GCF_049974785.1 Vibrio genomosp. F10 str. 9ZD137 | reverse complement strand
CCGCTCTTCCGATCTTGGCGGCTCAATACCTATTACTCTACGAAATGTCACTTCCTTATGGTTTGGACTTAAATAACCAAATCAATGTCGACAAATCATCGATCAAAATGATGCTGACACTCGACAACTTGGGAAGCGTAGAGCTTGTTGAAATAGAAAGCCGAATCTACGACTGGTTTCGTCAAAACGCGCCTCAATACCAAGTGGTCGCTTCAAGTCCATCATTGATGTTCGCCCATATCGGCGAGACCAATATGGCGAGCATGTTATCGACACTACCCATTACTCTGATTTTGATTTCAGCCCTAATGATCTTTGCATTGCGATCATTCCGCTTAGGCATCATCAGCATCATTCCCAACATGGCACCAGCGGCGATTGGCTTTGGTTTGTGGGCTCTCGTCTCTGGTGAAATCAACTTAGGGCTATCTGTTGTTGTCACGTTAACACTTGGCATTGTCGTGGATGACGCGGTCCATTTCTTATCGAAATATCAGCGTGCACGTAAGCAAGGAAAAAACGCGGAAGAAGCGGTGAGATACGCTTTCCATACCGTAGGCAGAGCGCTTTGGATTACAACCGTTGTCCTTGTCGCTGGGTTCTCCGTACTGGCAATGTCTTCATTTAGATTGAATTCTGACATGGGGTTACTGAGTGCGATGGTGGTGTTTATCGCATTGGTGGTGGATTTCCTATTTTTACCAACCTTGTTGATGCTATTCGACAAAAAAGAATACCCAAGCCAAGACGTACTGTCGGAAAGGAAAGAAATACGAATCACTAATAAGCCAGTGACAACGAGCTAAACCCTCTTAATACCGTGGCTAAATACGCTGAACGTTGACGAAATTTAGCCACAGGTAAACCTGAATTAGAACGATACGAAGGAACGAACAATGAAAGCGTTAAACAACATAAAAACACTCGGCATTAACACGGCAGTCGCACTCTCACTTGTGTTAGGCGCTTCAATGCCTGTGACCGCGAGTGAAGAACAAGGACTAGAGATAGCAACCGAGAGAAAACACCGAGATGAGGGTTGGGGCGATTCTGTTTCAACGATGGAAATGCTACTAAAAAATGCACAGGGCGAAAGCAGCACACGCTTAATGCAGCTTAAATCTTTAGAAGTGAAAGACGATGGAGATAAAGGGCTGACGATTTTTGAAGAGCCACGAGATGTAAAAGGCACGGCGTTTTTAAACCATTCGCATACCGTGGGTGCCGATGATCAATGGCTTTACTTACCGGCGTTAAAGCGAGTAAAACGAATCTCATCGCGTAATAAATCGGGGCCATTCATGGGCAGTGAGTTCGCTTATGAAGACCTTAGTTCGTTTGAGCTAGAAAAATACACGTTCAATTATTTGAAAGATGACACGATATCAGGAGAAGAAACGTTCGTATTAGAGCAGATTCCAACCGATAAAAACTCTGGCTACACCAAGCAGATAGTGTGGCTTTCAAAGCAAGAGTACCGCCCTTTGAAAGTTGAATTCTACGATCGCAAAGATGCGCTACTAAAAACACTGACGTTTACCGACTACAAACAGTATCTAGACCAATATTGGCGCGCACATACGATGGCTATGCAAAACCATCAAACAGGAAAAAGCACCATACTGACGACCAGTGAGATGACATTCCAAACGGGTTTGAATGAGAGTGACTTTCAAAAGAACACACTGAAACGCATAAGGTAGCCATGACATGAAAAGGATGAACACATCGCTACGCCAATTAGGTTTGACTATGGGTATGGTGACGAGCATTGTTGTCTCGCTACAGTGTCATGCAGTGGAGCTGGGTGGTCAGGTCAATATCGAGCACCGCCAATACATGTCAGATGGAGCGCAAGGACAAGATAAAGGACAAACGTCTTTAGTGGTTGCGCCCGATCTTTATTGGGAGTTTGATGGAGGAAGCAGTTTCAGCTTTACCCCTTTCTATCGCCTAGACAGCATGGATGAAGAAAGAACTCATGGTGACATACGTGAAGCGCTTTATCTGACCTATTGGGACGACTATGAGTTAAGACTTGGGGTTGGCAAGGTGTTTTGGGGTGTGACTGAATCGACTCAACTGGTTGATGTGGTCAACCAGACCGATGCGATTGAATCACTGGATAGAGAAGATAAGTTAGGTCAGCCAATGATTCATTTTAGTTCGATAAAAGAGTGGGGCACAGTAGACACCTTGATACTGCCCTATTTTAGAGAACGAACATTTGCTGGAGTTGATGGCAGAATCAGACCTACCGTTCCGGTTTCTAGTGACGCCATTTACGAGTCATCGAGAGAAGAAAAACATATCGATGTGGCGTTGCGTTACAGCAAAATGCTAGGGAACTGGGATCTTGGATTAAGTTATTTTAATGGCACAAACCGAGATCCTTATTATCAGTTTAATCAAGGACAAGTCAGCCAAATCAAGGTACAGCCTTATTATGCTCAAATGAATCAGGTTGGCTTGGATGTACAGGGCATTGTCGGAGACTGGTTATTAAAACTAGAGTCCATTTATCGAGATAGTTTTGACCATCATACCGGCTTAGTCACCGGGCTAGAGTACACCGTGGTTGGCCCATTTGATTCTTATTGGGATGTGGGGTTAATTGCTGAGTATCTTTACGATAGCCGCGGAAACAATGCACAGACCCCAGGACAAAATGATCTTTTTGCCGGAGTCAGATTCGCGTTAAATGATGAGGATGGCACGGAATTGCTCACAGGCATTACTCAGGATCTGGATAATAGCGATGTCTATAGCGCTAAGCTGGAAGCGTCGAGTCGAATCACCAACCAATTGAAATGGCGATTAGATGCGTGGGTCTTTGAAAATGAAACACCAACGGACTTGCTGTATTTTGCGAGAAACGATGATTTCGTTGAAGTTTCTCTAGAGTATTATTTCTAAACGTATGTGTATTTTAGACAGAGCATTTGATGAATGCTCTGTCATTTTTAATGAACGACAATTTTTATAGTTCTTTTGTCATCCACACATCGCATTTGCTGTGAATGGTTCCATCCAAAGGGGCGTCTAAATGTTTGAATCCCAGCTTCTCATATAAAGAGATAGCTTGAGTCATATTTGACAACGTATCTAAATAGCAGTGAGTGTAGCCTAATGATTTTGCGAATTGTAAACACTCAAGGGTGAGCTTCTTGCCCACACCGAATCCTCGGCCACTGGGCAGTAAAAACAGCTTTTTAAGTTCACATGTTGTTTTAGAAGATCGGAAGAGCGGT
>NZ_JBNGCJ010000184.1:0-3515 GCF_049974785.1 Vibrio genomosp. F10 str. 9ZD137 | reverse complement strand
TCTATACCTCACCGCGATATAAAAGAGCCGACCTTTCATCAAGGACAAGGAGGCAAACGCGAGCGAGTCCATCCTGGTAATGACCAATTCATCAAAGGCGACAAAGTTGAAAGACCAAAAGGTGGCGGGCAAGGTAATGGAGCCGGAGAAGGCAAAGCCAGCCCTGATGGAGAAGGGGAAGACGAATTTGTCTTTCAAATATCCAAAGACGAATATTTAGATCTTCTTTTTGAAGATCTAGAGCTTCCCAACCTCGAAAAAAATCAGGTCAATAAAGTAACCGAATGGAAAACACATCGCGCAGGGTTTCAATCTGCAGGGATCCCATCCAACATCGCTATCGTCCGCTCACTTCAGCAGTCATTAGCGCGTAGAACAGCGATGACAGCGGGTAAAAAACGCCTAATCAGTGAACTGGAAGAGGAACTGGAGCGCATCCAAAATGCTGAACCTGCTCAGATGCTCGAAGAAAAGCGCATCCAAGAAGAGATTGAAGATTTAAGAAAGAAACTCAAAAGTGTTCCATTCATCGACACGTTCGATCTTCGTTATAAAAATTACGAAAAGCGCCCTATCCCATCAAGCCAAGCGGTCATGTTTTGTTTAATGGATGTATCTGGCTCGATGGATCAAGCCACGAAAGATATCGCCAAACGTTTTTATGTGCTGCTTTATCTATTTTTGAATCGTACTTATGAAAATGTCGATGTTGTCTTCATTCGTCATCACACCCAAGCAAAAGAAGTCGATGAACATGAATTTTTCTACTCTCAGGAAACGGGCGGAACCATTGTTTCTAGCGCGTTGAAACTCATGAATGAGATCGTTGCTGAGCGATACCCAGCATCCGAATGGAACATCTATGCGGCACAAGCGTCAGACGGCGACAACTGGGCCGATGATTCTCCTCGCTGTAAAGAACTACTCGTTAATCAACTTTTACCGACTTGTCAGTACTACTCCTACATCGAGATCACAAGGCGTTCTCATCAAACTCTATGGCATGAATACGAAAAACTCGCACAGCAATTTGACAATTTTGCGATGAAGAATATTAAAACCGTTGATGACATCTTCCCCATATTTCGGGAACTCTTTCAAAAAGAATCAACTTAAGGGAATGTGCCCATGGCGACTCAATCAAAAACAGAAACACCAAAAAAAAGTAAGTCAAAAGATAAGATGCTCCCTGACGGCCCAGACTGGACGTTCAATTTATTAGAGCAATACCATGTTGAGATAAAACGGGTCGCACAGCACTATAGACTTGACACATACCCAAATCAGATAGAAGTGATTACCTCCGAGCAAATGATGGATGCCTACTCAAGCATCGGTATGCCCATTAACTATAATCACTGGTCTTTTGGTAAGAAGTTCATCCAGACCGAACAGGGCTATAAACATGGTCAAATGGGGCTTGCCTATGAGATTGTAATTAATTCAAACCCTTGTATCGCTTATTTGATGGAAGAGAACACCGTTACTATGCAAGCGCTCGTCATGGCTCATGCGTGTTATGGTCACAACTCCTTTTTTAAGGGCAATTACCTTTTTCAAACCTGGACAGACGCCAGCTCCATCATTGACTATTTATTGTTTGCAAAAAACTACCTAGCAGAGTGTGAAGAAAAATATGGGGTTCCTCAGGTTGAAGAGCTCCTCGACTCTTGTCATGCGCTGATGAACTATGGTGTGGATCGTTACAAAAGACCCGAGAAAATCTCAATTGCAGAAGAGACGGCACGGCAGCAAGAAAGGGAGGCCTATCTGCAATCTCAAGTGAACGAGCTGTGGCGAACGGTGCCAAAAACAGCCATAAAAGATGAAGATATGAAGGTAAGGTTTCCCAGCGAACCTCAAGAAAATATCCTCTACTTTATTGAGAAACACGCTCCACTCCTGGAACCCTGGCAACGAGAAGTCGTTCGTATCGTCCGTAAAATCAGTCAGTATTTTTATCCTCAAAAACAGACACAAGTAATGAATGAAGGATGGGCCACTTTTTGGCACTACACGATATTGAACCACCTATACGACGAGGGGTTAGTCTCGGATAAATTTATCCTTGAATTCCTGCACAGTCATACCAGTGTCGTAGCTCAACCAGCATACAACAGCCCTCACTTTAGTGGCATTAACCCATATGCGCTTGGTTTTGCCATGTTTCAAGACATCAAACGTATCTGCGAAGATCCTACTGATGAAGATATAGAATGGTTCCCTGACCTAGCGGGAAGCGATTGGTTAGACGCCGTTCATTTTGCCATGCATAACTTCAAAGACGAGAGCTTTATTAGCCAGTATCTATCACCGAAGTTAATGCGCGATTTTAAACTGTTTGCAATTAATGATGACGATCGAAAGAATTACATCGAAATCAGCGCGATTCACGACGATTCTGGTTATCGCCAGATTAGAGAAAAGCTCGCCGCGCAATATAATTTGAGTAACCTAGAGCCAAATATCCAAGTGTTTAATGTCGATGTGCGTGGTGACCGATCTCTTACTCTCCAATACGTGCCACAAGATAGAGTGCCACTTGCTGACAACTATGAGGAGGTGCTGAAACATCTTTATCGAATATGGGGGTTTGACGTTATTTTAGAAGAAGTAAAAGAAACCGGTCGAAGAGAGATTTTGGCGGCGTGTCCACAGCGTCATGACTATGACGCTAAGATATGAATATGACACTAAGATATGACTACGACGTTAAGATATAGCTGGCTCGCATCACTCAAGAATACTCACGTTCAACACAATGAGAACGCAATAAAATTACAGTAATTTCAGGCACAATTCATCAATAGAATGAGTCATGAAGCATAAAAGCTGTAGAACAAAGTGATAAAGAACGAAAAGGAGCAATCTTTGCTCCTTTTTTTAACGGCTCACCTAGAAGAGTCTGCTCGATTCTAACCTAGAATCCCGCGGACTATCTCAAGATCTTCTGGCGTATCAACACCCGCAGCTGGTGCCTCTTTTGCGATGTCGACATGAATCTTTTCACCATGCCACAACACTCGTAACTGCTCTAGACATTCGATTCTTTCTAGAGCCGTAGGCTGCCAGTGAATATATGTGTTAATAAATCCTGCACGATAAGCATAAATACCAATATGACGCAGTAAGGGTTGTTCAACGGTTGGGTTAGCCTTAGAGAAAGCATCTCGGTCCCACGGAATCGATGCACGGCTAAAGTACAGTGCATAGCCCTCTTTATCCGTAACAACTTTGACCGCATTAGGATTAAAGACTTCACTTTCATCTGAAATTTCCACCGCCAACGTCGCCATCGGAGCAACACTGTTCGCGAGGTTGTTGGCTACCTGCTTAATAATTGAAGGAGGGATCAAAGGCTCGTCACCTTGAACATTCACCACAATATGGTCATCAGGGATGTTCATGACCTTAACGACTTCTGCCAAACGTTCGGTGCCAGACTCATGATCAGGCGATGTCATGCAGACCTGCCCACCAAAAGATAACACCGCCGCCTCTACACGACGGTCATC
>NZ_JBNGCJ010000183.1:0-222 GCF_049974785.1 Vibrio genomosp. F10 str. 9ZD137 | reverse complement strand
AAGAGGTAAGTGATGCCGTACAAGCTGTCGCCAAAGGGGAAATTCAGGTTTCGTTTGCTACGTCTCCACCTGAGGGGAGTATTTACTACGCTGTTCAAGATATGAGCCGTTCTCTTGCCGAGCTGGTCAATAACCTTGACACCTCCATGCACGCGTTGCGCAGTGAATTAAGCCATGTAGAGTCACGCGCAGGCAGTATCGCCAGCCTAACGGATACACAAC
>NZ_JBNGCJ010000182.1:0-315 GCF_049974785.1 Vibrio genomosp. F10 str. 9ZD137 | reverse complement strand
CGAGCACCCGCTTCATCAATAACATCAATAGCTTTATCGGGTAGATGGCGTTCGTTAATGTATTTTGCCGACAGTTCAACCGCTGCTCTAAGTGCTTTATTGGTATAGCGCACCTCATGGTGTGCTTCATACTTAGGTTTCAAGCCCATCAGAATTTTGGTTGTATCGTCTAGCGATGGCTCAACAACATCGATTTTTTGGAAGCGGCGAGATAGCGCGCGTTCTTTTTCAAAAATACTGCTGTATTCTTGGTACGTGGTTGAACCGATGCAACGAAGCTTACCGCTACTCAACAATGGTTTGATAAGATTTGCC
>NZ_JBNGCJ010000181.1:0-657 GCF_049974785.1 Vibrio genomosp. F10 str. 9ZD137 | reverse complement strand
TACACCGGAACGGCCATTCCTTCGCCAAAACAGCAAGACGTCAATTTGTCGGCTTCAGGTGCGGCACTGAACTGGACGTACACCGAATATGACAACGATGAAGACTACTTTAATGCCGTTATGGAAGGGGAATGTTCAGGGTGTCACAACGGAGGCATCTTCGCCCCTGATCTCTCTGAAGGCCCATCAACAGGTCTGATTGAAAGCTATTACGACAACCCGAATATTATTGCCGATGAAATTGCAGCGATGACAGACATGCCAGGAGTCACCTGTGATTCCACATGCCAAGAAACATTGGCCCGTTATCTTGAAGACGACCTTTGGGGAGATGCGTTACCCAACATTGTTGATAGTGCAGAAGTCTACGGCAGTCGTCACTTACGCTTGCTCGGACAGTCTGAATACATCAACACAGTGAACGACTTGTTCGACGTTGAGATCGATAAATCCTCATTACCATCGGATGATAAAGAACAAGAAGGTTCGCTCTATGGCAACGCAGGCGAGTTTGGGTATCTATCGAGCGACAAAATGAACAGCTACCTAAACGCGGCGGTGTACGTCCAAGAAAATATGGACATTTACGCACTGAGTCAGTGTAAAAGTGGCAGTGGCGGCAATACCCCTGAATGGAACCCAAGCCAAACCTATGTG
>NZ_JBNGCJ010000180.1:0-5801 GCF_049974785.1 Vibrio genomosp. F10 str. 9ZD137 | reverse complement strand
GCCGTAGCGGGCGTAACATTGCCAGCGACCGCAACGAACCTGATTGCTAGCTCCGATCAAACTAAAATCACATGGGATAAAGCACCTTGTCGTTTTTGTGGTACTGGCTGCTCAGTCCTTGTTGGGACTCAAAACGGAAAAGTTGTCGCCACGCAAGGTGACCCAGAATCTCCAGTAAACAAAGGGTTGAACTGCATTAAAGGGTACTTCCTTTCCAAAATCATGTACGGAAAAGACCGTTTAGAGCAACCATTGCTCCGTATGAAAGACGGAAAGTACGATAAAAATGGTGATTTTACGCCTGTTTCATGGGATCAAGCGTTTGATACTATGGCAGAGAAATGGAAACAAGCACTGAAGGACAAAGGCCCAACTAGTGTCGGCATGTTTGGTTCTGGCCAATGGACGGTAATGGAAGGCTATGCCGCTGCTAAAATGATGAAAGCGGGCCTGCGTTCTAACAACATTGACCCGAATGCACGTCACTGCATGGCATCAGCCGTCGTCGGTTTTATGCGTACGTTTGGTATTGATGAGCCAATGGGTTGTTATGACGATTTTGAACATGCGGACTCGTTTGTTCTTTGGGGCTCTAACATGGCAGAAATGCACCCCGTACTTTGGACACGTATTACAGACCGCCGTTTAAGCCACCCTCACGTTAAAGTCAATGTCTTGTCTACCTACTATCACCGCTCTTTTGAACTGGCTGATCAAGGTTACATTTTCGAGCCACAGAGCGATTTGGCGATTGCCAACTTCATCGCCAACTACATCATCGAAAACGACGCGGTTAACTGGGATTTCGTCAACAAACATACCAACTTTAAACAAGCCAAAACCGATATCGGCTATGGGCTACGTGACGATGATCCAATTCAAATGAAGGCTGAAAACCCTAACTCTGGCGAGATGCTACCGCTTGATTTTGAAGGCTATAAAGCGTCGGTTGCTCCCTATACGGCTGAAAAAGCATCCGAGATTTCAGGTGTATCGGTAGAGAGCCTCATTACATTAGCGAAACAGTACGCAGATCCAAACACCAAGGTAATGTCACTCTGGACAATGGGCATGAACCAACATACTCGCGGCGTATGGATGAACAGCTTGGTTTATAACATCCACCTTCTCACCGGTAAAATAGCCACACCGGGTAACAGTCCTTTCTCATTAACAGGTCAACCATCCGCCTGTGGTACAGCTCGTGAGGTCGGTACATTTGCTCACCGTTTACCAGCAGATATGGTTGTTGCGAATCCGAAACACCGTAAAATTGCAGAAGGCATTTGGAATATCCCGGATGGTGTTATCCCACCCAAGCCTGGTTTCCATGCTGTTCTTCAAGATCGCATGTTAAATGATGGAAAACTGAACGCGTATTGGGTGATGTGTAATAACAACCTACAAGCAGGGCCTAATATTAATGGCGAACGTCTTCCTGGTTACCGTAATCCTGAAAACTTTATCGTCTGCTCAGACCCATACCCAACCGCCACCGCACAAGCGGCAGACTTGATTCTTCCTACCGCTATGTGGATTGAAAAAGAGGGCGCTTATGGAAATGCCGAAAGACGCACTCAAGCCTGGTACCAACAGGTGGACACTGTAGGCGAAGCTAAGTCTGATTTGTGGCAAATCATGGAGTTTTCAAAACGCTTCAAGATGGAAGAAGTCTGGACAGAAGAGATGCTCGCCGCTGCACCTCAGTACCGCGGTAAAACCATGTACGACATGCTATTTGCTAATGGGCAAGTTGATAAATTCCCAATTGAAGAAGCGCGTGAGTTAAACGATGATGCGCACCACTTTGGCTACTACGTTCAAAAAGGCTTATTTGAAGAATACGCACAATTTGGTCGCGATCACGGTCACGACTTGGCCCCATACGATGCCTATCATGAATCACGCGGTCTTCGCTGGCCTGTTGTTAACGGTAAAGAGACACTTTGGCGCTACAAAGAAGGCTCAGATCCTTATGCGAAAAAAGGCTCTGGCTGGGATTTCTACGGTAAGCCCGATGGAAAAGCGCTGATCATCTCCGCACCGTTTGAACCTGCACCTGAGCACCCTGATTCCGAGTTTGATCTTTGGTTGTGTACAGGGCGTGTTCTTGAACACTGGCACACCGGTACCATGACTCGCCGAGTTCCTGAACTTTATAAAGCAGTGCCTGATGCTCTGTGTTACATCCACCCTGATGACGCAAAAGAGCGAGGATTACGCAGAGGTGATGAAGTGCTCATGGAAAACAAACGCGGCGAAGTACGCGTGCGTGTTGAAACTCGCGGTCGAAACCGTCCTCCAAAAGGTTTGGTCTTCGTGCCTTTCTTTGACGCACGAATTCTCATTAACAAACTGATCTTAGATGCGACAGATCCACTGTCAAAACAGACTGACTTTAAAAAATGCCCAGTCAAGATCACCAAAATTTAGTCGTTGGTAATCGGTTTCTTAATTGGTAGTGGGTATCCGAGTTATTCACGGCCCCATAACTCGAGAATTTAGAATGAATGGCAGTTGTTTACTTTTAATCATCAATAACTGCCTATCAAAGAATTAGCCATTAGGCGGAGAAATTAACATGAAAAAACTGATTATAGCTCTACTGTCAGTTGGTGTGGTATTAACTGGTATCGCTCAAGCAGAAACGGATAACCCGGGTGGGATTGGCGGCGTTGAGTCACTGCGTGGTGCAAGTGAATTAGAAGCAACACGACCGGCAGATGATTTTAAAAAATATCCAAAAGAGCAGGTTTTAGATAGCGAATACGTGTATCAACCCCCTCTTGTACCTCACTCGATCAGAGGTTACGAAGTGTCTCTTAATGCGAACAAATGTTTAGCATGCCACAGCTGGAAAAACGCAAAAGAGATGGGCGCAACAAAAATCAGTGTGACTCACTATGTCAATCGTGAAGATGCCGTATTAGCCGACGTATCACCTCGTCGCTATTTCTGTCTTCAGTGCCACGTTCCTCAAGCTGCAGCTAAACCGTTGGTTGAAAATGAATTTAAACCTGTTGATTCGTTGCGTTAATCGTAGCCGAAGTAATAGAGAGGCTATTATATGAAATTACTTAAAGCGTTTTGGAAACGCCTATTGAGCCCTAGTAAAGCCGCCGTTGGTGTTGTTTTATTCATGGGTTTTGCAGGTGGTTTACTTTTCTGGGGGGCGTTTAACACGGGGATGGAAGCCACCAACTCTGAGGAATTCTGCTCAGGTTGCCACGCACCTATTGTTAAAGAGATTCAAGAAACGATTCACTACTCAAACCGTTCTGGTGTGCGCGCAATCTGTTCTGACTGTCACGTACCCCATGAGTGGACCGATAAAATCGTTCGTAAAGTTCAAGCATCGAAAGAGCTTTTTGCTCACTATGTCCTCGACACTATCGGGACACAAGAAAAGTTTGAAGCAAGACGGGGTCACCTGGCTGAACGAGAATGGGCCAGACTAAAAGGCAACGATTCTTTGGAATGTCGTAATTGTCACGAATTTGAGTTTATGGATTTTTCAGAACAAAATTCTCGCAGTGCTAAACAGCACTCCACCGCACTCGCCTCTGGCGATAAAACGTGTGTTGATTGCCACAAGGGTATCGCACACAAACTGCCAGACATGCATGGTGTCGAAGGCTGGCAATAAGGAGCAGAATATGAGTACATTTGAATCTGTGATTTGGCACATTCTAGGCTATAGTGCGATGCCAGTAATCATACTAGGTGGTTTCGTTGGTGTTGCCGCTGTGAGTCTTTGGCTACTGTCGTTGGGTAAAGATAAAGAAGTATAGCCTCGGTTCGACAGACAACAAAAAGCCACCAGACGGTGGCTTTTTGCTTGATAGCCTAGATCTCTCGGCGACTTTACTTTTAGCCACTTTACTTCCGAGTCACTTTTTATTGCTAACCCACTTTACTGCTGAGTCACTTTCTTACTTGGAAAACTTGTCACCTGGAAAGCTAGTCACCTGGAAAACTAGTGTTACCTGGGAAACTTTAGCTATTTGGGTAACCGTTTGGGTTTGAAGACTGCCAACGCCATGTATCTTGAGTCATTTCCTCTAGTGAACGTTTCGCACTCCACCCTAGATCGTTAATGGCTTTACTTGGATCTGCCCAACACTCAGCGATGTCACCCGCACGTCGTTCAACCACTTTATACGGCACAGGTTTGCCTGATGCTGCTTCAAAAGCAGAAACCATCTCAAGTACACTGTAACCATTACCAGTACCAAGGTTATAAATATGCAGCCCTTGCTTTTCGCCCACTTTATTCAACGCGGCAACATGGCCGTCGGATAAATCCATAACGTGAATATAATCTCGCACCCCAGTACCATCGCTAGTTGGGTAATCATTACCAAACACCGACAAATACTCTCGACGACCTACCGCAACCTGAGAAACAAAAGGCATCAGGTTATTCGGAATACCTTGTGGGTCTTCCCCCAAAAGCCCGGTTGGATGAGAGCCCACAGGGTTAAAATAACGCAGTAAAGTGATACTCCAATCTTCATTCGCTTTTTGAAAATCAGCCAAACACTCTTCAACCATTAATTTACTTCGACCATAAGGGTTCGTCGCACTGGTTGGGAAATCTTCGGTAATCGGCACTGAAGCCGGATCACCGTAAACCGTTGCAGAGGAGCTGAAGACTAAGCTTTTTACATTCGCTTGGCGCATGGCATCGACTAAGACCAAGGTTCCATTCACATTATTGTCGTAATACTCTAATGGCTTCTCGACAGATTCTCCAACGGCTTTTAATCCCGCGAAATGAATCACGCTCTCGATGTTGTGTTCGTTTAAAACCTGAATGAGCAGATCTTTATCACGCACATCGCCTTCCACAAACTTAGGTCGAGTACCCGATACTTTTTCAATACGCTCTAATACGCTGCTCTTACTGTTGTAAAGATTATCAAAAATAATCGGTGTCATGCCTGATTCAATCATTTGAATACACGTATGGCTGCCTATGTAGCCCATACCACCAGTTACTAAAACGTTCATGTCACCTACCCTTATGATTTTTCTTGATTATATACAAAGATAACTACGCCTAACAGGAAAAGGACCCTAGCATCTAATCTGTATTACCGATGAGAATATATTTTCCTTTCCCTGAGGATTTCGCTTGATACATCGCCCTATCCGCCACCTTTAAAATAGTATCGAGGCTTTGTGTCGAATCGTTGATGTGGCAAGCGCCCACACTGGCACCAATTGTCATCACCTGCCCATTGTAAACAATATCTTCAGACAGAAGATGAATCAGTCGTTGCGAAAACTGTCCGATGCGTGACTCAAGGCAAGGGTTGATCACCACCACAAACTCATCGCCGGATAAGCGAGCGACAAGATCTTGAGAACGAACTTGAGACAGCAATCTCTGTGACACTTGCCTTAGCACTTCGTCCCCCGCATCGTGTCCATATGTGTCGTTGACCTGCTTGAAGCCATCAAGATCAAGATAAAGTAACGCAAAGCCTTGTTGGTTATCTCTTACATTGGTAATAACTTCGTCGAGGACACGGTACAGATGGGCTCGGTTAGCAAGGCCAGTTAAAGAGTCATGGTGAGCTAAGTATTCTAACCGCTCAAGTTCTTTAATATTGGATAAATCAGACAGCATGAATACCCAATCATAAATTGAATCTTTATCACTGCTGACTATCCGGTTGACTTTGACAAACATGGGGACCAGATTGCCGTTGCGATGCTTCTCTGATATTTCTCCTTGCCATTGCCCAAAATTGACGACCGATTCAGTAATGAGCGGCATTAATGAGGCGGCTTGG
>NZ_JBNGCJ010000179.1:0-239 GCF_049974785.1 Vibrio genomosp. F10 str. 9ZD137 | reverse complement strand
TTCGGCATGGAATCAGGTGGGTCCACAATGCTATGGTCGCCAAACAAAACTGTTAACTAACGTTATTACATTAGCATTTTGTCTGGTGCTGATACCCAGACTCGAACTGGGGACCTCACCCTTACCAAGGGTGCGCTCTACCGGGCTGAGCTATATCAGCATAAACTTTTTGTCCATAGGACTAAAAAAGCCCGCTCTACAACGGGCTATTTTATAAATTAAAGCCTGGCGATGTCCTA
>NZ_JBNGCJ010000178.1:0-4928 GCF_049974785.1 Vibrio genomosp. F10 str. 9ZD137 | reverse complement strand
CGGCCGTACTATCGTATTCGAAATCGAATGGGCAGCTATCAACACTCGCGTGCTTCCAGAAGCAGTAGCAGTATCTAAGTTCCCTGCAAACCGTCGTGATATCGCAGTAGTTGTTGACGAAGCAGTCGCTTCTGGCGACATCGTTGAAGCGTGTATCGCAGCGGGTGGCGAATTCCTAACAGGCGCTAAACTGTTCGACGTATACGTTGGTCAAGGCGTTGAAGAAGGTAAGAAGAGCCTAGCTATCGCACTTAGCCTACAGTCTGTAGAGCGTACACTTGAAGATGCAGACATCGCTGGTTCAGTAGATGCTATCGTAGCTTCAATCTCAGAGAAATTCGGCGCAGCACTTCGCGACTAATCTCTCTGATAGATAGAAAAACCAAAGGCCTCGCATTGCGAGGCCTTTTTTGTTTTGGAGTAATTAGGGTAGAGGGCTCTGATTCTTAATGGGACACCTATAAGCTATAATTTGTGTCCTAGTTCGTTAATGGCTAGATTAAATCATCATAATCATGTGCAATGCATCGCAGAACTTCTGTAGAATCGCGTTCAATTGAACGGTACGAGTCCATCCTTCCTCTTTCCGAAATCAGATGTAGGTTTTTCCTTGCCCTTGAGCCTATAACATAAAGAAGCTTCTTAGCACTTCCGGCTGAAGAGTCGTTAAAGTTTGGTACTAATCCTTCAAGAAGACCAAACGATATTACAGTATCGTATTCACCACCTTTTACTCCGTGTATTGTTGACACTTTGATCCCACTTTTAGGCTTAAATGCTCGACGAAAAGACTCGATATCGGTTGCAAATTCCTCACTCTCTTTGAGGAGTCTGCTTATTCGATCTTCGGTACTATTAAAAAAGGATTTGTAGTGCTCTTGAAGCATAGGATAAAGCGAATAATCAACCCCCAAATTTTTGAACAACTCACTAAAAAAAGAGCGTAGATAAGTAATTCCATCGTCTTCATCAATTGAAATAGAGTTGATGGTTTTAAGGAGGTCTTTCGGGGTGAAAGATTCTATGTACACCATTGCTATCTCGAAATCATATAGTATTTCCGATGCCCAACGTAGGCGTTTAACATACATACTAGGAGAGGGCTCAGTGAGAATAATTCTAGTAAGCTTGTACCAGATATTCTCAAGATCCCTCGAAAATGGTACTAAGCCGGGTCCGTCAAAACTATATTGAGGCAAGCGCTGAACCAAGTTCCGAGTCAATGCCGCTAAGTGTGTCCACCAAGGTGCGATAATACAAATATCATTCTCAGGAATTTCACAATTATTAATATTGTGTTCAATATACAAGCTAACCTGTTCAATTAAATTGTCTTTGTGGGTAACTTGGTCGTAAGTTATTGTGCTCTGATAGTTTTTATTGTTGCCTTCTGCAATTGTCGCACTCGGGCTGACATTGTAATTTCGATAATACTCGATAATTTTTCGGGAGCTTCTATAGTTCTTATCCAAAGACATTTGGGTAAATGGAGCTTCAGTTAAAGATTCAAGTTCCGTATGGGATATAGCATAGCCACCCAATGACGTATATATAGCTTGGTTTGGGTCACCAACTATAAATGTGTTCACCTTACTAGGATTAGCTCTCATTATGCTTGCTATAATTGAGTACTGAATCTCTTTAGTATCTTGATATTCATCTATAAAAACGTAAGCAAATAGATTAGATAATATCTTTGGTATAGCTACCTTATCGCTCAAAAGTTCATACGAGAAGTACAATATCTGTTCAAAATCTATCTGATGATTCTCGGCAAGATGTTGATGGTAAGCTTCCAAAACACTGTTAGCTAGACTCCCACCACTTCCTGTAATATTGATGCCTCTTGGCGTATAAAAATGCGAACACTGATAGTAGGTGATCTTATGTTGAGATCGTAATTCAGCACAAATATTGGTTATCAGCTCTTCACTGTCATATGAATTAATTACCTTGAAACCATTTTTAAGCTTTTCATGATATATACCATAAGGCTTTATAATCCATTCTAGGCAAAAAGCATGAATCGTCCCGATCCAAAGTTGAGAAGTTTCAACTCCTAGCAACTCTATTCTTTCGCGTATTTCATCTGCTGCACGATTCGTATATGTAATTGCTACAATCCACTTCTTTTCATCGGTCAACGTAGATAATTCAAGAGCGATTTTGTAGGTTAATGTTCGTGTTTTTCCACTTCCAGGGCATGCTTCAAGAAATACATTACCAGTTTGCTGAATGGCCTCGACTTGCTCATCATTGAGGTCACCTTTATCCCATGCAAACATGATTAAATCCTTTCTAAGAAGTGATTATTTCCTGTTGGGAAATCAGCAATAAATTCAGATTTAATCTCATTTATATCATCAGTCAATAAATCAAACACCTCCCACTTAGGTGCAAATGTTTCGATTCCAGTTTGATACGGTAATAGATAAGCTTCGCACCTTGCTTTGAGTTCTGTGTCTCCATCCGCTTCGGCTTTTTCCATGTGCTTTTCACCTTCAGCAACAAGGTTTAGTACTGTTTGGTAGCGATAATCTAGTATCTTAAAAACAAGTTCAGGCTTAAATTGACCATGTGCAAAACTAATAGCGTTTAAGATGTAATCTGGGATTACTACTCGAGAGTTAATAGCTTTAGCAAGAGTGATAGCAAACCAACCTTTACCTTGATGATTTGCCATTGTTAATGCCCTTACCCCTGATATATCGAGCGCCGATGACGATAGTTCTTCTCTCGATTTAACTTTTGTGGCTTCATCAGTATAAACATCTTCAACAATATTCTTTAGATATAAATTATTTGAGGATTTAATGAAATCAACTTCAAAAGTATGATCTGCGTAAAAAGGAGTTAGCCATTGGTTACCTGTACAGAATGTATCAAGTGCTAGTTTTCGGGTTTGCCCAGACTCTTCAGAACCTAGCGCCTTTTTCTTTTTTTTCTTTACAGAATCAGTATCTGCATCGAGTATTGTAGTATCAAAAAAAGTTGCATCGAGATCAGTGATAATACTACAACGCTTCTTAATACGTACGTCACTAAAGAGCATCGCAATATTTTCAAATCCAGTGCTTCTTATATTAACAAGGCTTATCCCCATTTCATCTAAACTTAGGCCTGTTACCTTTTTGAACAGAACTGGAATCAGGATTTCTTCCGCATCTCCTTCAACCAAAATGACACTTCGCGCAAACAACAGGTTGCTACGAATTGCATCCAGATAGCGTTGAACAAATTCACATTGCGGATCACTAAGACCCGTAGCAGGCTGGAAGACCTCACAGTTACCTTCAACAAGCCCAATAATGTTCATATTTTTGATATTACTAACTTCAGAGATATGTGACGAATGAGTGGAGTATATGATTTGAGTATTATCGTAGTTAATATTATCGAATAATGACTTTTGTATATGAGTATGGATATGAGCTTCTGGCTCCTCAATCAACAAGAAGTTAGCGATAGATTGATTAGCTTTTTGATATTTGAACTCTAGAAGTTTCAAAGTGAGGTATAAAAGGTTCGCGCCACCTAAACTCATTTCGTGAATAGCACCTTCATGCACATCGTTGGACTCTGCAACAAAAAGTTTGAGGGATTGGAATAACTGGTCTGAATCATCAGTTAAACTTGAGCGGATAGAAATAGAGTTTGGTGAGTAGGTATCCCCAACTGTGTCACCTACCGTCGATGTGATGTCATCTCTAACATCACAGACGTCAGGCAAACCTTCAATATTTTCATTTAATGTTTTGATCAACTCAGCTATTGGTTGAAAGTCTTCAGGGGAGATCTCTCCTGACTTATTTTTTAGCAGTGTTAACACAGGGTTGGTTCTATTATTGTGGAAATCAGAAACCACGTCTCTCAGTGCTTTAATGAAAGTAAAAGATACCTCATTAGGCATATTAAGGATATATGGTAAACGTACACCAACATCTGGGTTGTTTAATTCACTTGGAAAAACGATAGCATCAAAGTCACCAACAATAGATTTATATTCCTCCGGATCAGCAAAGTTAGCTGTGCTTTTTCCAGTTAATACCGTTTCATAGTCTTCTATCGAAACACCGCTTAAACACTCTTCTAGTGCTGTAGCATTACCTGCGGGAAGTATTGAAAGAGCTTGGCGTACATGAGCTTTAGGTCTGAATATTAAGTTATAAGTAGCTTTGGTTACTACCTCATTTTCACCGTCGATATTTCCGTTACCATGGAGAAACAGGGATTGACTAGCTTCATCACTAGAAATATCGCTAAACTCACAACTTATAATAATCCAATGTCCCCTCCAAGGACCTAACGACCTACAGAAATCATCCTCAGACAGTTTGGTAGACGAACGAGGCATTGAGTTATCAAGTAGTAATCTCATTGCACGGAATAAGTTAGTCTTACCTGATGCATTCTCACCAATTACTGTGTTGATACCTTTGTTAAAGTGAAGCTTAACGTTCTTGAAGTTACGGTAGTTGACTAGGTTTAACTTGGTGATGTGCATATAGCCTCGAAATCAATGTCTTATTTGGATGATATAATACTCCGCCTTAACTGATCCTCATAAGATAAAATTAAAAATAACACTTTTTTTATGGGTTTTAAGTTTCTGATAAATATGTAAATAATGAGTTTTTGGTCTTCATGTTGAGAGGGGCTCTGTCGAAAAAACACAGTGTTTTCTAAATCTAATTTAGTGCGCCTTTCTTGAACGTGACTCTTGACCCGTCTACAACTTCACACTTTATAGTGACTATATTGATTGAGAGGGGCGCTTTCTGTGTTCCCTCCAAAGTAAGTAGAGAGACACTATGAAACGTTTAATTCTAAACATCACACTCTTGGTTTTCATGGCGCTTGGTAGCATGAGTGCCATAGCTCATGACTCAACAGTTAAGTACAGGTATTAAAAGGACACACACTGTAAA
>NZ_JBNGCJ010000177.1:0-669 GCF_049974785.1 Vibrio genomosp. F10 str. 9ZD137 | reverse complement strand
AACCGCTCTTCCGATCTCGACACCTGTTTATTGCCCTTAGTGGGTTGGTTACCCGCTGACTGGTTAAAAGCGGACTGAATGGATTTTAGCTCCGTGATCACACGCTTGAGTTGTTCAGGGTTATTCACCGCCCAACTCTTTTGCGGTTCTAGAGCAATACGAGCACCATTGGCTCCTCCGCGCCTATCCGAATCGCGGTAAGACGAAGCCGATCCCCAAGCCACACTGATCAATTCAGGCACCGTTAATCCAGAGCCAAGCACGCTTTGCTTCAAATCAGCAATATCTTTGTCGTTTACCAATGTGTAATCGGGTGTTGCAATTGGATCTTGCCAAATAAACGCTTCGTCAGGAAAATCATCACCCAAGTAGTGACTGCGTGGGCCCATATCTCGATGGGTAAGCTTAAACCAAGCCTTAGCGAATGAAAGGCGATACGCATCTGGGGCGGCTAAAAAGTGCTCTGCGATCTTTTTGTATTCAGGGTCGAACTTAAATGCTAAATCAGCCGTCGTCATCACAGGAGGATTAAACTTCCCCTTTACGTGTGCGTCAGGAACCGATTCATGCAACGATTCATCTGTTGGCACCCACTGAATCGCGCCTGCGGGGCTATGCACCTGCTTCCATTCAAAGTTCAGCAAGTTTTGAAGGTACAGCGATGTCCAG
>NZ_JBNGCJ010000176.1:0-436 GCF_049974785.1 Vibrio genomosp. F10 str. 9ZD137 | reverse complement strand
ACGCCGACTTGGTAGCTGAGATCGGCGGGATGAGCGATGTTCCATATGGCTAAATCGGCGTCGAAGCCAAATTGCAGTTGTCCTCGAGTTGTTCCATGCCCGATGGCTTGGGCGGCATGACAGGTCACCCCTCGGAGTGCTTCTTCTGGTGTGAGGCCAAATAAAGTGCAGCCCATGTTCATCATCATCGTCAAGTCAGCGAACGGTGAGGTTCCGGGGTTAAAATCCGTAGCGATTGCCATGGGAATGCGATTATCTCGGAGCAGCTGAATGGGAGGACGCTGTGTCTCTCGCAGAAAATAAAAAGCGCCGGGCAATAATGTGGCAACGGTATTGGTGCTGGCGAGCGCCTGTACTCCTTCAAGATCGAGATACTCAATATGATCAACAGACAGCCCATCAAAGCTTGCCGTGAGGGCACTGCCTCCGAGGTTCG
>NZ_JBNGCJ010000175.1:0-383 GCF_049974785.1 Vibrio genomosp. F10 str. 9ZD137 | reverse complement strand
CGCTCTTCCGATCTGCAAGACTTTGCTGGGATATGGCGAATGCGATGGCCGATAAGGTGACCAGCATTAACGATAACGAAAGTGCGCATAAACAGTGAGTGATGAACGAGTTTCACGTGATCACTCTTTTCTCGTCACTCATTTGTGTAACCAGTTCACATAGCCAGTTCACATAAACAATTAGTGCAAATAAGAATAATAGAACAAACCCTACAACGTATAACAAAAGGAGCCTCAACATGACGGAACACCAGAGTGTAGATAAGCGTCTCGACACATCTCGAACCATTCGCTCACCACATGGTACGCAACTTCGTGCAAAATCGTGGTTAACCGAAGCACCGCTTCGTATGTTAATGAATAACCTTGATCCCGATGTCGCT
>NZ_JBNGCJ010000174.1:0-273 GCF_049974785.1 Vibrio genomosp. F10 str. 9ZD137 | reverse complement strand
ACCGCTCTTCCGATCTCAATACGCAGCATAAACGTGGAGGCACTACTTGAAGACCAACTGTCCGCCATTTGAGTGGCTTGTAGCGAGCCATCTTCACCGATTTTCAGATTGATTACCGATTGGTATTCATCCCCAAATGTACCAGGTTTTGAAGATATAGGGCCGTCAGAAACGACGGGATCGAGCGAATTTGTAATCTGGCTGATAACAATTTTCTGTAGCTCTGGATCATACGAGGCTGAGAAAGCACCATCAGCCGCTATATTAATATTA
>NZ_JBNGCJ010000173.1:0-12558 GCF_049974785.1 Vibrio genomosp. F10 str. 9ZD137 | reverse complement strand
GCTCGTTCCTTGGGCTGCCGGTGCGCCAATTACTCGCTATCCATCTTCTGAAAACAATTTTGTTTTTCGCCTATCGGTTGATGACTCAAAGGTTGGCCGTATTTTGGTGAAACATGCGTTAGCCAATCAATGTCAGCAACCTCAACTTATACTAGAGAATACAGCATGGGGAAAATCAAATTATGAAGCCATGAAATCAGCATTGCCTGAAGAACTGAAAGCCAAAGTGCAAGTCACTTGGTTTAATTGGGGGATTTCTGATATTGACGCAAGAATCAAAATTCGAGAATCCATCGACGCGAATGCCGATTGTTTATTATTAGTCAGTAACTCTAGGGAAGGTCGGTTGATTGTTCAGGGGGTGAGTGACCTTAAATTGCACATGCCGGTTTATAGCCATTGGGGAATTACCGGAGGAGATTTCGCGCAAAAAGTATCCCTTGAAATCAGAGACAATGCTCAACTGCATTTCATTCAATCTTGTTTCAATTTTTATAGCCAACAGAATAACGATTTTCAGCAAGATGTCTTCAAACGAGCTCAGGCTTTGTATCCCGACGATTATGCCACACGCAATATCGCTGCGCCGGCAGGCTTCGTGCACAGTTATGATTTGGCGAAGATTTTCCTTCATGCGGCAGACAATACGGGTTTAACCCACGATGCTAAATTGAATCAAAGGAAGCTAAAGGCATCGCTGGAGTCATTGACAGCCCCCATCCAAGGTTTGATTAAACAATACCACCAACCGTTTAGAGTCTTTAGCTCGCAAGACCTCGATGCGCATGAGGCGTTAGGGCCTGATGATTTGTGCATGGCTAAATACGATGAAAATAATGCGGTGAAAATAATTCACTGACTTGGGTATGTTGATTTTTCGAACAAAATTTAACCGCGAAAGAACAACACGCCGTAATGATGTTGCAATGGAATGTTGGAGTAAAACGAGACGCCTATGATTGAGCGTAAAAAGAATAGAGTGGATAAAAACACGTTTGGGTTCGACAAGAAAAATGGTATGCACCTCTTTTCGGCTTTTATCTTGTTGGGTGCTTGCGTGTTTTCAATAGTAAGCTTGTTTTTTGTCCAGAAGCAGGCAGAAGATACCGCACGCTTAATTGTAGATGAAAGTAACGCGGGGCGATTCTCTACGATTGAGAATTACACCAAGGAGTTCCTCAATTCCCATCAACAGACCCTAATAAAAATGGTGGAGCACCCGCTCGTTCGAGCTTCCACATTACAAGGTGTGGCGGATAAAATAGCGTTTGAAGATCAAATCGCTAAACTCAAAGTCACAGAGGTAAGCAGTTATTTTAGTGTCTATGATTTCATCGGTAATGAAATCTATAGCGAATCGATATTACCGGAAAATGTGGTCAATTATATTCAATCTGGCGTGAGTGATGAAAGTTTACTGACTTCCGTATCCTATTCTTTTTTCAAGAAAAATAGCGTTCGCTACATAATGATATCTGCGCCTATTCTTTATAATGGGCTTGCTGAGGGGTTAGGTGTTTATATTTCAACCGTCGATGAAAACAGGCTGAATTTAGGGCTGAGTGATGATGGTAGCTATTGGGTTGGCATAACCCAAGATCGGTTAGGTTGGAAAATGATCGCTCCCGCAGGTTGGGAAGTCCAAACTTCTGTGATCCCAGAAAAAGCGCTCTCTGTCTCTTTCGCTTTGTCTCCTTCACTTTTTATCCATGCACAACAGTCACTGTTTAACAGTTTGCTTGTCGGTTTGTTGGTCGCCACCACGGTAGCGTTTTCTGCGTTGTTTCTTCTTGGTCGCCGAGTTCTGGTTTCCCCTTATCAGCAGTTGTATCGTTCTGAGCAAGAATTGATCGTTTATTCAGAAGCATTGAAACGTAAAGAAGAAGAATCGGCGCTCCTCGCTAGGGTGGCGAAGCATATGCGAGATGCTGTTATTTTCACGGACACAGAGACCAAGATCACTTGGGTGAATAATGCGTTTGAGAAAATGACAGGTTATGGGTTTGAAGAGGCAGTTGGAAGACGACCAGGAGAGTTGCTGCAAGGTGAAGGCACCGACAGAGAAACGACCCTGAAGATTCGAAAGGCGATCCAGAATCGCGAGTCTGCTTTTTTCGAAGTTATTAATTACACCAAGCAAGGAAAATTGTACTGGGTTGAAGTCGCCTTAACACCTCTTTACAACAAAGCAGGAGAGTTAGAAAGCTTTATGGGGGTTGAGAGAGACGTAACACAACGGGTTAATTTAGAAACGTCACTTAGACAAAAAGTGTTGGAAGCGGAAGCGGCGAATATCGCTAAGTCTCAATTTTTAGCGGCCATGAGCCACGAGTTACGAACGCCAATGAATGGTGTGTTAGGAATGGGCGAGTTGTTAAAATCGACCCAGCTGTCGGTTACTCAACAAGGACATGTTGATACTCTTTTACAGTCTGGCTCACACATGATCTCCGTCCTTAACGATATTCTTGATTACTCCAAAACTGAAGCGGGAAAACTCGATATATCGTCCCACAACTTTTCATTGATGAGTGCAGTGGATAAAGTTATCCATATGTATGAACCTCTTTGTCGCGAGAAAGGGTTGAACTTCGTTCAACAGACGCCTAGCCATAGTGATGAGATCATGGTTTGCAGTGATGAAAAGCGCATTGTTCAGATATTGCAAAACTTGCTGGGGAATGCGTATAAATTCACGTTAAAAGGAGACATCAAATTCGAGCTGAAGATTGTCGATAATGGGGTAAACAATAAAACCTTGTCGATTGCAGTAACGGATACGGGTATTGGTATTGCAAAAGACAAACTGGGTGACGTGTTTGAAGCTTTTGTTCAAGCGGACAGTAATAGCACTCGCAACTTTGGCGGTACAGGCCTTGGGCTAGCGATATGTAAAGAAATTGCCCACGAGATGGGAGGCCATATCCATGTTGACAGTGAATTAGGTATAGGCAGTCGGTTTAGTGTCGACTTACCGGTTACGCTGGTGCAGAGCCAAGGGCATGTCTACATGGCCGAGACCCCAATGTTCACTGGCAGTGGTTTAACGGTACTCATTGTTGAAGACAATAGAGTAAATACCATCTTGCTCTCTAAGTTGCTTGAGTTACGAGGATTTGAATACGATACCGCGGAAAATGGTCAGATAGCGGTTGAGAAAACCCAGGCAGGTCACTTTGATTGTATCTTTATGGACAACCACATGCCGGTCATGGATGGCATCGAATCGACCACGTTGATTAAAAATCTGAAGCTGGATAAAGAACCTGTGGTATTCGGTTGTACAGCGGATGTATTTGAAGAAACCAGATTAGAAATGATGGCCGCTGGCTGCGTAGAGGTTCTGACTAAACCAATAGGCTTGCAGAAGTTAGATGAAGCTCTTCATCACTGGATGAAGGCCAATCGCATACCAAACAGCTCATCGAAAGTTAGCTGAATAGTAGATGACCTGAATAGGTTAGCCGAGCAAGTCCGTTAGCCGAGTCAGTGAAGCTAGGTTTGAGTGTGCCCACCATCAATCAAACAGAGGGAAGATCCTGTTTTAGCTCGAGTAGAAGTAGGTATGCACTTTCGCCTGACATTTGATAAGGGTTAAACTCATCAGTACTTGAAAATTGCAGTGTTAGAAGCGCTGATAGGTATGAAGGCGGTACATGGCCCATCGACCAGTCTCCAAACTCTCTACAATTGACTTCTTTGTAGTAAATAATCGTTACATTGCTATGCCTATTGTCTTTTTGAATCCGACGGTAAGTCTTGTTTACTTCCTCTCTGGATCCTTCTAAGCATTGCAAAAAGTACTTTTTGTTGAAACTAAGCAGCCCAGTGAGGTGGCTTGATTGATTGTTTCGGCGCGACGTATTAAGAATATTGTCCATATCTGCAGAGTCGCAATGATCAGAAATGGTACTAACGTAAATTAATCGGCATAAAATCATAGAACATTCTCTGTTTTACACATATCTCTATTAAATATAAGCGATGGTATGGGAAATGCGAGTAAGTCCAACGGGTTTATACCATTCATTGCCGATTGTATTGACGGTTTGGTTGATAAAAGTAACGCGCTGTATAGATTTTTTAACACCCGCTTCACATCGAATTTATTAGTCCTTATCGACATTTTGTGCAATTGAAGCGATCTTAGCGTCCTTAAAAGCCAGAGCTTATGACTGAACTGGCGAAGTGAGTAATTTCAGTGATATTAATAAGGACATTCAAACATGGATAATGAACATTCTCTTCGCGAGAATCTCTTAGCGTTGATTCTGGGCAGTGCGCTTGTGTCACTCGGGGTGATATTTTTTAATCAGGTCGGTTTATTGACAGGTGGCACGGCTGGGCTGTCTATTTTTATCACCAAGATCTCGGATTACTCTTTTGGCCAAGTTTTTTTCGTTCTCAATCTGCCGTTTTATATTTTGTCGGTGACGCGAATGGGCTGGCGTTTTTCTATTAATACATTTGTTGCGGTGAGTATTGTCTCGTTTGCTGTTGATCACTTGTACCATGTGATTCAAATCGCTCATATTCAGCCGTTGTACGCTGCTCTGCTGGGCGGTGGACTGATTGGAATGGGCATGCTCGTCATTTTCCGACATAAAATGAGCTTAGGTGGTTTCAATATCCTCGCGCTCTACTTGCAAGAGCGTTTTGGTATTCGAGCGGGTAAGGTTCAAATGGGGCTTGATTGCTCGATTGTGGTGATGTCGCTGTTTATTGTGAATGTGGAGCTGATATTGCTTTCAATCGTAGGGGCTATTGCGACGAACTTGATTTTAGCGATGAATCATAAGCCTGGCCGTTATCAGGCGGTGGTGAATAGTACGCCTTAGCTTTTGATGTGAAGCCTTTGATGTCAAACTTTTACGTAAAGCCTTTAAGGTAACGTTTTTAAGATAAAAAAGTGGTCTAGATAAAATCTAGACCACTTTTTTCGGGTAAGCCTTTTTTCGTTACAAGCCTTGTGCTCAAAAGCCTTACCTTAACACGCGAGTCTTCACAAACCTTGCAACCACTACACCCTGTGGTTTTCTTCTACTGTATTTTCTTCCCTGAGCGCTGCTGTTCTTTTAACGCCAGCTTTGCTTTTTTACGTTGTTCAATCAAATGGGCAGCTTCTCCGCCAACATGGGTTTCGCCACGTAAGTTAGATAATTGAACTTGCTTTTCACGTTCACGGAAGCGTGCTTTTTGCTCATCACTGTGTTTGTCAACGCACTTAGGGCAGCTCACGCCTTTTTCGAAATGCACCGATTCTTTGTCTTCATGAGTGATGGGTAAGCGACAAGCGTTACAAACATCGTAACCACTTTTTTCTAGCTGATGATTAACGGCTACACGCCCGTCGAACACGTAGCAGTCACCTTCCCATAGGCTTTCTTCTTCTGGTACATCTTCCAAATACTTGAGAATGCCGCCTTCCAGGTGGTAAACCTCTTCAAATCCTTGCTCTTTCATGTAAGCGGTTGATTTTTCGCAGCGAATTCCACCGGTACAGAACATGGCCACTTTTTTGTGTTTAGCCGGGTCCAAATTGTCGGCAACGTACTGTGGGAATTCACGGAATGTTTCAGTGTTTGGGTTTACTGCATTTTTGAATGTACCAATGTCGACTTCGTAGTCGTTACGCGTATCCACGAGTAACACATCAGGGTCGGAAATAAGCGCATTCCAATCGCTCGGTTTAACGTACGTACCCACCACATTAAGAGGGTCGATACCTTCAATGCCCATGGTGACGATTTCTTTTTTCAGCTTTACTTTTGTGCGGTTGAAAGGCTGCTCTTCGTTAAACGATTCTTTGTAAACAACATCGGCTAAGCGAGTATCTTGCTTGAACCATTCAAGTAATGCATTGATGGATTCACGTTTACCCGCAACTGTGCCATTGATTCCTTCACTTGCTAGTAACAAGGTACCTCTAATTTTATTGGCTTCAAGGAGTTCGGTGAGCGGTTGGCGAATTTCTTGGTAATCGTCTAGCGTGACAAACTTATAGAGTGCGCATACAACATAGTGAGACATGGTTTTTCCTTCTGCGAGCTGGAACGTAAATCCAGTGCGTGCCTTTTAGGCATATTAAAATCACGCGAAGTATAACCAAGCATCGCTAAGACAAAAACCCACACAAAATAGGGATATTCACCTTTTTCATTGTGGGAGTTAATGTGAGAGTTGTTGTAAGAGTTAGTGGGCCAAACAACATGCTCCGACTGGATTGGCTTTGTTTAGGCACTTTTTAAGAAGTTTGGTTTAGAAGCTTATTTTAGAAGCTTTAGTTTTGAAGCTTTAGTGAGTTCTCTTATCTATCCCAGTGGTGCTGATTAGGATCATTGTTGGCAATCCATTCAGAGTCTTCGCGGGCTTTTAGGTATAACTGCAACCCATTGTACGATGCAAACGCCGTGACACCGCCTAAATGCTCAAAATCATCAAAGAACGCGTCTTCTTGTTCACACAAATCAGAAAGGTTATCTATACCGTTTTCAATGGCCCATCTTATCGCAAACGTAGGAGCGATGGTGCCTGACACAGAAACCTCTTCCATTGCGTCTTGCTCTTGATGTTCTAAAGTCTCCACTTCGTGTTTTTCTGCTTCCTGCTGGTAAATCTCATCAATGATCTGGGTGCGTTGAGAATGGGAAGGGCGTCTATTTAACTTGGCTATTTGGAGCGCGTAGTCAAATCGTTCAGGCGTCAGTATTTGAACAAGTTCAGTGATCAGCTCTTTGTCGATTCCTGTCGCTTCCACGAAATAGTCGATGCATGCACTGAGAGAGGAATAGTGAGTGCCATTAAACTCGAAATAGCTTGTATCGTCATCACAATCGATTGGAAGTTCGTCAACGCAGACTGGCCACCCTTGGAAAGAGACCCGCTGTTTGGCGATGTTATACATTTCCCAGGCACTTCGGCCAAAACCACCTAATATCGCCCCTGAGAAATCGCTATCAATGAGCTCTTGTTCCGTCCAGTTTTCCCCAATCCCCAAATGCTTAGTGTACTTCGAGATAAGCGCTTGTTTGATACGAGCACGTAATGCCCAAATTGAGGTTAAATGGTTAGGATAGCGAATAGAATGACATTCACTGCACGCTGGTATTGCCAGTAAAGGGTGGGTTACATATTGACGAGATCGCGCGTTGCTAGGGAAATTTAGGCAATCAGAAGAGGGCTCACCACAAAACCAGCAGGTGTAACGCAGGTTGAAGGGAATATCGATGGTAGAATACGAATTAAGTGGTGGTTCAATTGGCATATTTTTGAGCTACGGTTTTGGCGGGCTAGGGCAAAATGAATCAGTCTACCTAGACAACCAATAAGTGAGATTTTGTAAAAGGGGATAGTATCAGTAAGTTGAGCATGCCTCCAAGTGCGCAAATCGATCTTGCTAATAATTAATATATGATTGTTTAAACTAGAGGAGACGGAAAACGGTCGCCCAAGAAGAGGGAGATGCACTGTCGACTGTTTAACCTGGTGACGATTCGTGTTTTATCACCAGGTATCAGTGAGAGGTTTCAATCTTTAAACTTAGACTCTAATCTCAAGCTCCACATTTCGGTACAAAAGCAGAGGCTCTAATATTCTCTAGTGCCTAGGGCATGTTACAGTGATGGAGACTTTAGGTATTCATGCAATTGCGTTTCAGTTGGTAGGGCCGTCATTGCACCTTTCGCAGTTGTTGCTAAGGCTCCACATGCATTGGCTTGAGTAATGATAGTGACTAAGTTATCCCATTGTTGCCAATCTTCTGTTGATGAAAGCCCAGCCAACAAACCGCCAACAAACGCATCTCCTGCGCCGGTGGTATCTATTGGAACCAAAGGTTGACCTTTAACCCATTGCCGAGTGTTGTCCGAAATGATGATTGCGCCGTCTTTTCCTTGGGTAATGATGGTCAAAGGGATGGTGTAATGATGTTTTAGCCAGTCAATGGCTGATTCGGTATCGCTCTTTTCGGTTAAATAGAACAGCTCGTCATCTGAAAATTTAGCAACATCTGCCAAAGCGATTGCATCTAAAACGACCGGTTTCATTTCATGTCGGTTCGTCCATACATCGTCACGCAAATTGGGGTCGAATGAAACATAACCGCCTGCGGATTTTATCGCTTTCATGGCATTTAAGGTGGTTGAACGTGATGGTTCATTAGCCAGTGCAATAGAGCAAACATGAAGCCACTCCCCGCGATTGAAGGAAGGGATGTCAGAGGGCTCTAAAAATTGGTCTGCACTGGGAAGAACCATGAAGGTAAAACTGCGTTCTCCATCATCATCGAGATCGACGAGCACGGTCGACGTTCGATGTTTTTCATCAAGTAACATGCTTTGGGTATCCACTTTTTCATTGGTCAATACCTGTTTCATGAATTTACCTAGTGGATCACAACCCACGCGACCAATGAAAGCAGCGTTTCCCCCGAGTCGAGCAATACCCACCGCAACATTCGCAGGGGCCCCACCAGGGCATTTTAAATAGGTATTATCTCCATCTGGAATGAGATCAACAACGGCGTCTCCAGTGACCCATACTTTAGCCATGTTCTTTACCTTTTAGTGTATTTCTAATTTTCAAGTGAAGTGCCAAGTGCAAAAGCCCTACTCGTTACTGTGTGAAGCTTGGCTGCAACACAGAGTCTTTAAGTAGGGCAGTTAGCCGATAGATAATCGATTAAGCGGTTTTTGCTGCCAATCTATTTTGTTTAGCGTGATAGCGCTTACCAAGTAAAATCGTGATAGAGAATGCAACGGCAAACGATATCGCCATACCAACAACATAGACGCCGACTTTATCTGGAGTAATCGAGATAATGCCCGGAAGTCCAGCAGCGCCAAGTGCTTGCGCTTTTACTTTGAAAAGGCTAATAAATGCACTCGCTACGGCAGCTCCGACAATGGCCGCGATAAACGGGTAACGCAATTTTAAGTTGACGCCAAACATTGCTGGCTCGGTAATACCAAGTAAAGCGGTCACGCCAGAGGGCATTGCAACGCCTTTCATTTTGCTGTCTTTTGTTGTCAGACCCACCGCGAGCGCTGAGGCGCCTTGGGCAACATTTGACATTGCAGCGATAGGGAATATAAAACTGCCTCCTGTTACGATGATGTTCGTCAACAGCTGGGTTTCAATCGCAATGAAGCTATGGTGCATTCCTGTGATAACAAAGGGTGCGTAAATAAACCCGAATAACGCGCCGCCAACAAAGCCTGCTGAGTCATATAACCAAGTCAGCCCGTCACCTAATAGGAAACCTAAATCACGTGTAAATGGCCCAACGAGCGTAAAGGTGATCACGCCGGTAATGAAAATCGCCAGCATTGGGGTTAATAAATTATCCAATACGGATGGGATGACTTTACGTAAATTTTGCTCTACTTTTGCCAATATGAAGGCGGAAACTAATACGGGTAATACCGACCCTTGATAACCTACTTTTTGAATTTCAAATCCTAGAATATTCCAAGTAGGAATGTCACCAGTTATCGATGCACCGCCGAATCCCCAGCCGTTTAATAAGTCAGGGTGAACCATCAACATACCGAGGGCTGCGCCTAGATACGGGTTACCACCAAATTGTTTCGATGCTGAAAACGCTAATAAAACGGGAAGGTACACAAAAGGGGCGTTTGCAAAGGTATTAATCATGGCAGCAAGGTCGGCTAAACCAGGATTAGCATCAATAATAGATTGTCCTTCAATGAACAAGCCATTTGCGGTTAAAAGATTAAATACCCCCATTAAAAGTCCGCCAGCGACAATAGCTGGGATAATCGGGACAAAAATATCAGAAAGACCCTTTACTGCGCGTTGAACAATATTTTGCTTATCAGCACCTGCAGAGGCGACATCCTTCGTCGACATTTCGGTGATGTTTGTTAGTTTTGCCATCTCAGCATAGACTTGGTTAACGATGCCTGAACCAAAAATAATCTGGTACTGACCGGCAACTTTAAATTGCCCTTTGACTCCCTCTAATGCGTCGATTTTCTTTTCATCAATCAGTGAATCATCTTTCAGTGCTAAACGCAGGCGAGTAGCACAATGCGCAAGAGCTTGTATATTTTCTTTACCACCTAAGGCGGAAAGCAATGTTGTAGCAACAGCGGGGTAGTTCATATCCTGCTCCAGTTTGTAGGGTTTAATTTTTTTGGGAACGTTTGCAATTTAAATATTGAGATAATTCGATAAATAGTCAAAACATTAAGACCAATAGTGTGAAAAAGATCATGTTAATTCTAATATGATCGTTTTTTATGAGAGTGTTATCGGTGATATGCTCTTTCTATGACAATTTTTTCGCAAACCATCCCAATAAAGGAACGAGAATGGCTAGCTTGCATGATGTAGCAAAACTCGCAGGCGTCTCTAAATCGACGGTTTCCAGAGTTATTAATAATGAGTACGGTGTTAAGAAATCCACAAAAATTAAAGTAGAAAAAGCGGTACAGGAGTGTGGTTATGTCGTTAACCAGGTAGCGAAAGATCTAAAGTCGCAAAAAACAAACCTGGTCGGAGTTATCGTGCCTCGTATGGCTTCAAATGCCACAGCACAAGGGGTTGACGGACTGAGCGCTGTTTTTGAACGCAGTAATAAACATGTGTTGTTAGCTAATAGCCAGCGAGAGCATCGAAAAGAAGTCGAGTTTATTCACCTGTTTAACCAGAAACGAGTGGAAGGTATTTTGCTGTATGCGACTCACTTGGATGACGATATTGTCAATGCGATTACTCAATCGCGAGCCCCCGTGGTCTTAGTGGGACAAGATGGTTCGTTGCATAATATCCCCAGCGTTATTCATGATGATTTGAGAGTGGGCTTTGAAGCTGGGACTCGGCTAATTAAAGCGGGTTGCCAGCATGTCGGGTTTATTGGTGTAGATAATAATGATATTGCTGTTGATGGCTTACGTTCTCAAGGGTTAGCTCAAGCGTTAGAGCGAGATGGTATGTCTGTAGAGTGCCATTATCATGGCGACTTTTCCATCGAGTCTGGTTATCTGCAGATGCGCCGTATGTTAAATGAACATTCTACTGTTGATGGCGTTTTTGCGGCGACCGATCGCATGGCTTTGGGCGCGATTAAAGCAATTCAAGAGTACAATAAAACGGTGGGTAAAGAGATTAAAATATTAGGTGTGGGTAATGATGAACTGGCAAAAATAGCCGTTCCTGGGCTGTCGACATTCAATTATACTTTTGATTATGCAGGAGAAAGTTCAGCCAGCCTCTTGCTGGAGTTGATCGAAGGAAAGAAGAATATCATGAGCAAGTTGGTATTAGGGTTTCAATTCGTAGAGCGTGAAACTTGCTAGTGATCGTTTGTAATACGCATGGCGATTAGCCCTCTCAATTAGAGGGCTTTTTTGTCGTTTCAATGTCTGACCACCTCAATATTTTGTCCAATATAGCGAGTTTCATTTGTCATTTTTATTTTGATGGATTACGATTGCAAACGTTCCCAATAAAAATCAAAGCGAGATGACGATGTTAGAGCCAATCTTAAAATGTTGCGGTGGTACAAGAAACCTTAATCGTGTGCTAGTGGATGGCGAAAAACTTGTTTTTGAAATCAACAATAAAAATTGGTTGGAACTGGATGGGTTAGAATTGTCATGCAGTGATGTTTTGGGTAAAACGCAGGTGTCGTATGGTTTGCCAACAAGGTTGTCATCTAAAGCTTTACTGAGCATTGGTGAAGACATTCGAAAAAATCAATTGCGCTTATTGAGCGATGTTCAAAAACCGATCCCATGTACCCATCGCCCAGATTGGCACATATCGCCTCCGCAAGGGTTGCTGAATGATCCCAATGGTTTCATTTATCATCAAGGTCAGTATCACCTTTTTTACCAGTGGTCGCCTTTTACTTGCACACACAAAGACAAGTACTGGGCACATCTCACAAGCACCGATTTAATTAACTGGGTTTGGCAACCTGTAGCATTGACCCCTTCTGATTGGTTTGACTCACATGGTGTATTTTCAGGGCATGCGCTCGCTGTTGGAGATGAGTTATGGCTTTATTACACAGGAAACACTCGCATTGGTTCTGAGCGCATTAGGCAAACGACTCAATGCTTGGCCATTTCAACTGACGGCATTCATTTCAATAAGCAGGGTCCAGTGATAGACAAGCCTGCTCCGAATGTGACAGAGCATATGAGAGATCCAAAAGTGCTTCGTGACCAAGAGCAAGATCAATGGCTCATGTTGCTGGGTGCTCAGCGCCAAGATAGGCTGGGTAGGTTAGCCGCTTATACCTCAACAGACTTACGTAACTGGCAATTTGATCGGTTGTATGGCGATGAGTTAGGTGATTTTGGGTACATGTGGGAATGCCCTGACATGTTTGAACTTGGCGGTCAGTCATGGGTGATCATTGGCCCCCAAGGCATTGAATCCGAGAGCGATTATCACAATGCTCCTCATCATAACCGAATAGCCAAAACAAGCAATCAGAGTACAAAAGGCTTTTTTCTGGACGAAGCTCAAGCGTTAGACCATGGCTTCGATTTTTATGCCCCACAGACACTACTGACACCAGATGGA
>NZ_JBNGCJ010000172.1:0-1036 GCF_049974785.1 Vibrio genomosp. F10 str. 9ZD137 | reverse complement strand
GTTGAAGCCATGGTGAGAGTGGCTGAAGGTGTCGAAACCGAAAGCTTATGCGCTGATGCATGTTGGCAAAAAATTCAGCAGTTATGCAGCGACAACAGCAAGAGTTTTGCAATTTCGTCAATGATTTCAGCTGCACGCTCAGAGCAAGCGCTGGGGGTTGCTGTCTACACGGAAAGTGGAGAGACGCCTTTGCTGATGTCTCGCTGCCAAAGCCAAGCAGTGATCTGGGCGCTGAGTAACGATGAGAAATTGCTCGCGAGAATGAGTATTTTTCGCGGCGTTGAAGCGATTTACCTCAACACCACCCACTCATCGTCGGATGATACATCGATCATTGTGCCACTGCTAAGTCGTGAACTGGAAAAACGCAATATCTCTTCCCTTCTTATTTCTCGTTTTGAATCGGTTGAAAACGTCGGTGATATCAATATTAGCCAGTTGATTCAAATCAAACCAAGCACTTGCATTACTGCCTGTTAAAGGCGGTTAGTTTCCCTCCCCCACCCCTCGCTCCACAGGGATTTTAGGGATTTTGGCCTACCTTCGGGTAGGTCCTTTTTAACAATAACCACTGTTTTTTGGCTGAAGTGACGTTAACGTTGCTGAAATGCTGAAATGCTGAAATGCTGAAAACCATAAAATCACTTCACCACCAAAACGCATATCTCATTAATCCACAACCTTAATTGAAATATGAATCAAAATGGCGAAAGGTCACGCATAACAAAAGTTACACTCGCGTAAACTGGTCCATTTCTGTATTGAGTTCAACCACCTGCTCTTTCACCGTCACCGATGTCGCATGAGTACTTTCTGCAATTCTCGATACATCGTCTATTGAACTGGACACCTCGCCCATTAAAGCGTTAATAGCTTGAGTAGAATCCGACTGTGCTTCTGCTGCGTTCGCGAGTTCTGACATCTCATGACTTAGCATCTCTATTTGCTTAACCGTTGACACTAATTTTGCAACGGCTAGTTCTGTGTGTTGTGCGCCTTGCTGAGCCAAACTCTTACTCGCTTCAATCTCATCAAC
>NZ_JBNGCJ010000171.1:0-321 GCF_049974785.1 Vibrio genomosp. F10 str. 9ZD137 | reverse complement strand
AGGGCTGTTTCTGGCGGAGCGGGTGGCGGTATTTCTGGCGCTGGAGCTGGAGTGAGCACAACCAACGAAGTGTATACAGACGTTTCAACGTACATTGATAACAGCTCGGCAAGTAACAAGTCAATTCACAGTGCTAACCTAGCATTAACTAGTAAGAATACCTCTAAAATCGTTGCAACAGCTGGGGCTGCGTCCTTGGCTGCTGGCTTTGGTGGAGCGGGTGCCATAGCCGGCTCAATCGGGGTAGCATTAGCGGATAATACCGTTGATTCCAATACCTTCAGTTATCTTTCTAATGTGGGTTCGATATCCGCTAACGAT
>NZ_JBNGCJ010000170.1:0-396 GCF_049974785.1 Vibrio genomosp. F10 str. 9ZD137 | reverse complement strand
ACCGCTCTTCCGATCTAAACTGGGAGCAAATATTTGTTCTCCGTACCAAATGCTAAACGCAAAAGATGCGGTACCACCAACCCAACAAACCCAATAACGCCACCGAGAGCCACAGAACCACCCACCAAAATTGAAACCGCCACAATCAGCTTCCAACGTATGGCATCAATGTTGAGACCCAGTTGTTTTGCGTGCGCTTCGCCCATCATGAGTCGATCAAGCGTCTTCCCTTGTAAACAGAGATAGATAATCACAGGGATCAGGAAGAGTGTCACCGTATGTTGCTGCCAGGTCGTTCCCCCAATACTCCCCATTAGCCAGTACATTAATTGACGTAAACTTAGGTCATCACTGAAGTAAAATGCCCAAGTTACGACCGCACTGGCTAAAATGCCA
>NZ_JBNGCJ010000169.1:0-20543 GCF_049974785.1 Vibrio genomosp. F10 str. 9ZD137 | reverse complement strand
GGTATAAACCTCCTCTCCCGTTGAACAGGCGGCACTCCAAACACTGATGGGGTTAGGGTGGTGTGCAGAGATCAATAGTTCTCTTAGCGCATCAAACTGATACGCTTCTCTAAAAAATGAAGTCTCGTGTGTGGTCATCTTATCAATGAACGACAAAAATTCACCATTCTCACTTCGGTCAGTTAGGGTGATCAGGTATTCTTCAAAACTCTGGCATTGACGATAAGTGAGTCGGGACTGAAGTCGATTCTCTACAATGCCACGTTTACTGTTTGGGAGATAAATGCCAGTATACGATTCGACTAGATTTTGAATATATGTAAATTGGCTATCCGTCAATATCTTCGTCATGGCAATCATTCTCTGCACAGATACGAGGATTTTTGATGCTGAACTATCTCACTATTAATGGCGGAACTGTCCAATAGTTCTGGCATATCGAGTATTGGACAAATCAAATTGTTCACACGAATCATTTGCTGGATATAGCGCTCAGGTATATGAGTTCCAAAGGCGGGCGTATTGGTTTCCATCATATCGGTAACCGCTTCGATTGATCGCACCCTATTGACGATTAAACCTAACGTGGCGATCTCGCCAGTTATGTTATCAGCATTCTCATACAACACGATGCAGCTGTATTTGTCGTAATCTTGAGATTGAGATAACCCTAGCCGAATCGCAGCATCGATTACCGGTACTACACTCCCTCTTATATTAGTAACACCAACAATGATATTTGAGCACATAGGCACCATTGTGATCTTACCAAGCTCTATAACTTCTTTAACAAAGTAAATCGGAATAGAGAAAACTTCTTCTCCGATGTCGACAAAAAGCTGCCCTTTGTTACTGTTTTTATCCATCTTCGGTTCAGCTTGTTCCATCAAAGTGATTCCTTACTCAGTGTCATAGAAGAATCATGATCGGTAATTGACTTATTCAGCCACTGTCCTTGCTCTTGACTCAGCAAGTTATCCACATCCAAAACCGTCAGTAATCGATTGTCTAACTTGGCTAGCCCTTTAAGCAGCGGGTTCGTTAAGCTTCCTGCTAAATCAGGGATGGCTTCTAACTCACGACTATCAATTTCCATCACTTGAGTCACTAAATCGACCTTGTTTCCAACAATATACTTGACCCCCTGATGTTCTATCTCGGTAACGACCACACATGTTTTAGGACCTATGCTTAATGCTTCTTTACCTAAACACTGTGACAACTCAACAATGGGCAGTAATTGACCTCGTAAGTTCATCGCGCCATTTATGTAGTTAGGGGCACCAGAGATCGGCTCAACCAGTGGATACTCCATGATTTCCTTGATCTTCGAAATGGGATAAGCGAATAAGCCGGAACCCACCTTAAACTCTAAATATTGATCACGATGAGGAGTTTCAAATGTGTCTTTACTCACGGCACTCTCCTAATCTTTGAACGGTACATACCCAGCTTCATAGCTATCTGACGATGCGATATGTCTATCTACATCGCTGTTTCTTCCGATATTTTTGTCCCTATATTGATAAGGTGAGTTATCGTCTCGCGTCAACTTGAAGAAACCAACGGTTCTTCTTATTTCACTGGTTTTCTCTTGTACCATGACGGCCGTTGATGCTAACTCTTCTGACGCTGACGCATTTTTTTGTGCGATGTCGTCAAGCTGAGAAACGGTACGATTAATTTCTGCCACACTGGTACTTTGCTCTGTTGATGCAGCAGTGATTTCTTGAACAAGATCCGCCGTTTTTTGAATGTTTGGCACCATGCGGTTAAGCATGTCACCTGCATGCTGGGCAACTTTGACGCTACTGTCAGCAAGGGTACTGATTTCCTGAGCCGCTACCTGGCTTCGTTCCGCAAGTTTACGGACCTCATCGGCAACTACTGCGAAGCCTTTACCATGCTCTCCTGCTCTAGCGGCTTCAATCGCTGCATTTAGCGCCAGTAGATTAGTTTTGTAGGCGATATCTTCAATAATTCCAATTTTTTGGGCAATCTCTGTCATCGCATCAACCGTATCATTTACTGCCTGACCGCCTTCATAAGCTTCGGAGCTAGATTGTGTAGCAATACCATTCGTGACTTTTGAGTTTTCAGTGTTCATAGAAATAGAAGAACTCATTTGGTCTAACGAGGCACTCGTTTCTTCTACGCTTCCGGCTAGCTGGCTTGAAGTGGAACTCAGAAGTTGTGAGGTGGTGGTCACTTCATTGGTACTGTGTGCAATGGATTCCACTGAACGTTGAATATCCAGTAAAATATTTTGTAATTTATCGATGAACCCATTAAAGCTCTGTGCAGTATTTCCCACTTCATCAGAGCCAAAATCAGGAATTCTTCGAGTCAAATCCCCTTCTCCAGAACGCAAATCTTCCGCCGCCTGAGCCAGGGCCTTAATAGGAATAACGATCCCCTTAATAAGAAATAGAGCGATGAAAAACGCCAATATCACCGCGAGAACGAGTAAGCCCCAAACGAGAGAGATACTCTCTTTTGCTGAGTTAATCAGGTCTTTAAGAGATTTTGTCCCTTGTTCAGTTGCATTAAGACTGATTTCATCAAGAATAGTCTCTAGCTTTCTAAACACCTCATGTTCTAGTTTGTCTATTTGGACCGCCGCTTCGAGTTTGTCTCTCGGATTATAGGTGTCAAATATGTTCTTCCCACCTTCGTACAACTCTAAATACATCTGTTCAACTTTGCTTAAACTTTGAATCTCGTTGGGTTTACGCTCTAAGGGCTTAATTTGAGAGAGAAAATCAGCAAAGGTGCGGGCCTCCTTTTCAAAGGCAGTGACAGCGCCTATCTCCCCTCGCATGTAATCATTCAAAGCAGACATCATATCGCCCAATTCATCGATCAACTCAAGATAGTAACGAACGCCGGGAAGGTCATCGTTTAATACCTCTTGAAAGTCACCCGATCTTCCAGCATCTTCCACTTCTTCTTCTTTTAATGTGTCGAGCAAACGCTCTAGTGGTTCTGCAAACTCTTTAATTAAATAGTGGTACTGTTTAACTGCTTTACTCTCAAGCGTGGGATCAAATCTTTGAAAGACTAACGTTTCCATATCGTCATAGTAGCGATGGGACCAATCATCCAATTGTGTCATGAGCACAGGATCAACTGAATTGAGCTTTTTGAGCCTTTCAAAATAGGTAACAAACTCATTGTAATTCGATATAAAGTCTTCTTTTTCTTCGGCTTCACCCGTTATAAACTCCAATACATTCGAATTCATGTCACCCAGTTCTTCGAGCATATTCAATGACAAAATTGCAGTGGGTATGTCCATTTGTCCAACGCTATAAGCATAAGACTCAATCGTTCGATTTTTTGCTTGGACTGAGATTGCAATGACCAAAAGCAGCAAACCCATAGTGCACATGGCGATGATGATTTTGTTCCGTATTGACAGCATTCCTATCATGTCTTTCTCCTCACCAGAGCTTAAAAAATAACAACCTATTTACTGGTCACTCATTTCTCAAGCGCTGTGAACTTTCAGTTTCACTACGATTCAGAACTGTCTGAATCAGTGCTAGTACATCCAAGATAATGGCAACATCGCCACTCCCTAATATTGTTGCGCCACTGACGCCTTTAAGTCCTTCGAAAATGGGGCCTAATGGCTTCACCACCGTTTGATATTCACCACTTAATGTGTCAACAATCAAACCCGCTCTAAAAGAACCAAACTGAACAACAATTAATGCTTCTTGCTCAAAAGAGCAGTGAGATTTAACACCGAACCATTCACTCAGTCGCATGATTGGTAATGTTGAATCTCGCAGATCCACAAATTTTTTATGACGAATCGCTTCCTCTGACGTAATTTCGTTGAGTTCTAAACATTCAATAACATTGTCGAGTGGAATAACATAATTACCGCCCGACACCTGAAACATAAACCCGTCTATGATTGACAGTGTTAAAGGAAGCCTAATGATGAATCGAGAACCAACACCTGCTTCGCTTTCTAACTCGATGGTGCCTCGTAGTGATTCAATGTTTTGCTTAACGACATCCATGCCGACACCACGACCAGAAAGGTCACTGACTTCACTTTTCGTAGAGAAGCCAGGTTCAAAAATAAGCCTTTGTAGTTCTTGAGCATTCAGTTCGTTAATCGAATCAATAAGACCTTTTTGAAGTGCAATAGACGCGATGTTTTTATCGTTCAACCCTTGCCCATCATCTGACACCTCGATCACTATTGAGCCGGAATCATGGAAGGCATTTAATCGAATCACTCCTTTGCGAGACTTACCTAGAGCTTCTCTCTCATCACAGGATTCAATACCATGGTCAATCGCATTTCGAATAAGATGAGTCAGAGGGTCACTGAGCTTCTCGACGAAGGTTTTATCGAGTTCCGTTTCCGCGCCAGTAATGATGAGTTCAACGTCTTTTCCAAGATCCGAAGCGCTGTCGCGAATAATTCGCTTGTATTTTTTGAACGTATCACCGATTTGCACCATTCTCAGCTGTAACGAACTGTCTCGAATATTTTCAACCAATCGCTCGAGTTGAGCCATTGCTTCAATCAGCATTTCATTGCCCGTTTCATGAGCGAGTAGATTCGTTCTTGCCCCGGTTATTACCATTTCTCCCACTAAGTCAATAAGCTGATCCAGTTTAGCGGCCTCTACTCTTAAGGTTTTTGCTACGCTGATATTGGGCCGCTGCTTCTTGACTGCCGCCATGATGACTTCTGAAGGGACATTTTGGCGTTGAGTCAAGATGCTACCGAGTAACGGAGCCGGTTGATGAGAAGTTTTGTGGTTATGCTGGATGTTAAGGCTATCGTTGAGTTGTTCTTGGGTTAAAGCGTCGACTTCCACTAAAATTTCACCCAACTTCTTAGATGACTCAGGCAATTTATTGATCAAGTCAATATACGAATCAACTTGACTGTCTGGTGGAATAATAATTAAGTCAGCATCATTAAGGATAAATTCAAATGCATCTAGAATAGCGCGACGCGTTGTTGAGGCTTGAAACCGAATTTCAAAACCTAAATAACACTTGCTAGGCTGATACTCTTTGCCTGTATCCAAATCCTCGTCAATGAGATGAACAGACACCAATTCACCCTGAGTCGATAAGTAGCGAATAAAAGAGATGGGATCTAAGCCATCTTGAAAAACGTTAGGTTGCGGGCGAAACGAAATGTGCCAAATGCCATTCATTTCAGAATTATCTGCAGAATCGCTATCTGTGATATCGGCTTTTTCTGATACAGGACGCTGCTCGGAGATGAATGACTTAGGTAGATAATCGGCTATTTTTTTAGCGAGACGGTTTGATTTTACGGCAAGTTCATCAGATTGACCGACACCTATACTTGCAATATGGATTTTTATCACATCGGTTGATTCGATCACCAATGCCATGATTTGAGCATCGATATCAAGGGATTGACTTCTTAATCGTTCAAGCAATGATTCGAGCAGGTGGCTAAAGTTGACCAATTCATCAAGACCAAACAACCCCGCACTGCCTTTAATCGTATGCACACCACGAAATACTTCGTGCAACCAATCAATATTGCGCCATTGCGTTGCATTTTCGTTATCTAATAAGAGCTGTTCAATATCGTTGATGAGCTCTTCAGCTTCTGCAATGAAGGTAATAAGTGCCTTGTTAACATCAATACTCATAGGCACTACTTACGCTTTCTTGCCCGATGAGCAACCTTTGGTTTTGAACATTAAGCGTTCTAACATACTCTAAAACAACGTGACCTGAACGGCATAGAGGAGGTATCGAATTGACCTCTTGTGAGTACTTAGAGAACCAAATTAACAACTGAAAACCAGCGGTATCTAACTCTTCAACTTGTGAGGCATCCAATTGTATGAGTTCATTAGTTTCAATGAGATCAAGCAGGTCTTGGTGAACCTCATTCACCTCATAAATCGTTAACTCTTGGGGTAGTAAATAAACTTTTATGTCCATCCATCACCTCTTTACACTGACAATAATTTCGAGACGGCTTGTAACATTTGGTCCGGCTTAAAGGGTTTCACCATCCAAGCCTTTGCACCTGCTTTTCGACTTTCCTCTTTGAGATATTCTTGGTTTTCGGTGGTTAGCATGATAATTGGCGTGAATTTATACTTATCCAACGTTTTAACTTGCTTAACGAAGTCTATTCCATTCATGTTTGGCATATTGACATCGCTAATAATCAGATGTACCCGCACGCCATCAAGCTTATTCAGCCCATCCACTCCGTCTTTCGCTTCCAAAACATCAAAGCCAGCGCCCTCTAATGCAATACTCACGACTTGTCGAAGCGATTCGGAATCATCAACAATCAGTATTTTTTTCTTCATCCTTTGATGTCTCCTTTCAAAAATAGGTCACGCCTTCATCAGATTCATTACGACTTATCTCTTTCGCAATAGCTAATTCGGTCCGATCGATGATTCTATTGAGTTGATTATTCAGTAAGGTTTCATCCCATCCCTGCCCTTCATCATCAATGGCTTGTAGTTCCTCTACGATTAGGGCCAACAACTCCATGACACCTGCTTGCCTCTGTAGGTTCCTGTCTCCGTGCTGAAGAAGTTCCATGAGTTCACTGTAGGCTACGTTCATCTCTTTTTCTAATTTCTGCTTCTCGTGTCCTGCTGTCTCGTCACTACTTTGAGCAGCCAAACACAAGTCAATCTCGTTCCTTTTTTTCACCAATTGGCTTAATGTAACGAATCGTAACGTTATTTGATTTATCGATTGATGAGCATCTTTGTAAGAGATTTCCAGCTGCTTATTGAGCTTGGGGAGAAAATGACTATGCATTGAGTGGACAATGGTTTGGTGAGATGTATGAGATGATGATTGGGGCTGTCGTTGATTAAACCAGGCTGTAAAAAAACTGATAATCAAAGTAGCAATTAACGTTTTCCAGCTCAGATCAAATATCAACGCGAGCGTAAAGAATACGCCGAACACCACTTTAATGTTAATCCGAACATTGCCCACTCAATCCGTCCCTTTTATTTACAATCTAGTAAATAGCCTAGTTCAGTTTTGACGGTTTGCAGTGAAATGGTGAGATAAAATTGGAAAAAGGCTTAATCATTCGTTTTGATTAAGCCTTTTTGTTTTAGGTCATAAGGTTAGTTGTTGCTTCAAAGAGAGGTTTACGCAAATTCCGCTTCAAATTCTTTCATCAGCTCTACTAGCGCTTGAACACCTTCTATAGGCATGGCGTTATAAAGAGACGCCCTCATACCACCCACCGCTCTGTGACCTTTAAGAGCGACTAAACCACGCTTTTCAGCACGTTCTAGAAATACTTCATCCAATTCAGGTTTGCTTAACTGAAAAGGTACATTCATTAATGACCGATTCTCAGGATGTACGTTGTTTTTATAAAAACTTGATTCATCAATACAGCGGTACAACAACGCCGCCTTTTCGCGGTTAACACTCTCAAGTGCTTTAACCCCACCTTGTTGTTTTAACCACTTAAAGACGAGCCCTGATAAATACCATGCAAAAGTTGGCGGTGTGTTAAACATCGACTCTTTTTCTGCCAGTACTTTATAGTTCAAAATGCTAGGCAATACATCGGTTGCCAAGTCTAAGAGGTCATTGCGAACAATCACGATACATAGGCCAGCTGGGCCAATGTTTTTTTGAGCACCGGCGTAAATCACACCATATTTTGAAACATCAATCTCACGCGACAGTATCGTTGATGACATATCTGCGACGATGGGTTTATCCGTTACGGGTAAATCATTGATTTCTATGCCATCAATAGTTTCGTTAGGGCAGAAGTGAACATACGCTGCATCAGCATGGATCTGCCACTCTTTCGCGTCCACAACCGCGACTTTATCGTCTCGCACCGTTTTCGCAACAAAGACATCAGGTTCGCAATATTTTTTCGCTTCCGCAATGGCACTTTCTGCCCAGTATCCGGCATCAATATAAGTGGCGGTTGATTGGCTGCCCAATAAGTTCATAGGGATTGCAGCAAACTGAGCACGCGCTCCACCTTGGCAAAACAGAACTTTATAATTAGACGGTATGGATAAAAGATCTCGCAAATCTTGCTCGGCATCTTCAGCCACTTTAATAAAGGGTTTGCTGCGATGGCTGATTTCCATCACTGACGTGCCTAAGTTATTCCAATTGATGAACTCAGCTTGAGCTTGAGCCATCACGGCTTTAGGTAAAGCGGCTGGGCCAGCACTAAAATTAAAAATGTTATCCGTGTTGGGCTGCATGAGTGTCCTTGCTCCTAATTTCAAAATGCTTTGTAGATACTAACTGTGATTAATAGCACGTTTTTTTAAGGATAAAAAGTGACAAAAGAGCTCTTTCAAGCTCTTTTGTTATTCTAGTACTCGTTATCGACTCATTTATTGCATTAACATTGGCAGTAATAGCGACATTAAAGGAATTTCCTGCCCACTTTCAAAGACCACATTGGCCTCTTTAAGTTCTGCTGTAATCTGATAACCCTGTTCGGTTTGTTGAATAATTTCCATCACGACGGCTTCATCGATCCCTTGCTTAATGAATGGAAAATCCATAACCAGTTGGTTAGAAAAATAGGTGCTGATATTCCCCGTTAGAGCGGGTAATATTTTACTCGGATCCTGTGAAACTTGGTCGGTACCCTGTGGCACCGAGAGCTTCCACATAGACTCAAATTCACCTTCGCCTACTTTCAAGGACATCTTATTCATTGCTAAATAAAAACCTTGGGAGAAAAGAGATTCAACATAAGGAATCGCCTCTGCTATGTCTTCTTCTGTCATTATTGGATTACTTTGATAAAGAGACATTAATCGTTCAAAAGCGACGCTATCAATGTCACCCATCGAAAAGTCGAGGCTAAAATCATCGACTGAACCGTCTGGTGTAAATAGGCTGCCCATCTTCACCTTATGATTACTGGTCAATCGATTTTGTTCATTATTAAGCTCAGACGTAAACTGATACTGACCTTTCTCTATTTCAAAGGATGTCTGCATGGCAGTGGAATCGGAAATCGTAAACTTCTCAATCGACATCGATTGATTGCCTAACCAAAATCCACTTTCATTTTTGCCCTCGCCTTGACCTACGACATCCGTCAATATCAACTTTTCACCCGTTGAAAAGTCCAGCTCGATTGAAGGCATATTCAGTTGGTAAGCAAGTTGTCCCAGCACTGTAATGTTACCGGTGATGGTAGAAGGAGATACCGAGATGGCCAATTCATCTACACCTTGAGTTCGGTAATACCAGTTTGCCAAATTCACCGTATAATCAGTATTCCCGTTTAACTGAGTAACGGTATTCACCGTCAACGGAAATTCGCTCCCTTCGAGTGACGAATGCGCATCTAAACTGAGTAAGCCATGTTTGACCACACTATTAACAACCACCTCTGTCGGCAGACCATCGGCTTCAAACTGAGCGATCATGTCAACATCATTCAGCGCATATCGAGTTTGAACGGTTGAATTTAAATAGCCACGATCATAATCGATGATTTCTGCGCTAACCAAGTCATTACTTAAATGCGTAACCCCATCAGTAATAACCCTTTGGCCTATTTGACCAACAGCAAGTGGCCAGCACAATGCAACTAGCACAGCACCACTAATCGCGCCGATTTTTTTTAATTGTTTCATAGATTGTTGGGGTTCCATTAGTTATTTGGGCCGTTTTTTATACATTAGAAATGTTTGAGTTAAATCAGAGTATTGCTTTTATTTTTGTTAAGAGCAAATTTCTAAAACCTAGCTCTCAAACCGATAGATTGATAATTGATACAGTTTTCATAGTTCCGTTTACCTGTGAGAAATTCGTGAATTCATTTGCGCTCTTGTATCTTGATAACAACCCTATCAGCGTAGAACAACTACGTACTGAGCTTAGCCACTTTGCGACACGATTCGATATCCATGCAGTAGATAGCATTGAAGACGCTCACTGCACCTTAGAGTTTTGTAAGCAGCAAGAGCAAACGGTCGCGCTTGTCATCGCTAGCCACCATTCTGAATTTAATGGCGCTGAATTTTTAATTCAACTGGATAAATCTGCCCATACCAAAAGCGCACGAAAAATTCTCTTAAGTTGCGGGCAAGACATTCAGGCGATTTTGTCTGCGGTTAATGAAGGTCGTTTGGATCACTGTTTAACCAAACCGCTGCAAGACAACTTAGTCTATAAAACCGTCAAAAAAGAACTCACGACTTTTGTCATCGAACAAGATACCGATAACCTCCTTTCCTATAGCCTTATTTTAGATCAGCAACACTTACTTCGCGCGCATATCGACGCGAAGATGAAAAGCTACCAAGAAGGTTTTATTTCAGATCACCACAGGCTATCCGATGCCGAACTGGCAGAACAGGTGATCTCAGCTTTAGAACTGTTCTTTCTTCAAGAAGACGATAGTCATGCCTGTCGGACCTATTCCGCGGATCACCTCTTAACCAAAGAAGGAGAGGAAAATCGCTTCTTATGGTTTATCACTGAAGGGAAAGTTGCACTGTATAAAAAAGATGAGCTCGGCCAACAGCGAGAAGTGGTTCGTCATGATAAGGGGAATATTGTTGGGGGTATGTCATTTGTCACGGGTGAGTTGTCCTTTTCCACCGCAATTACCCTCACCAGAACAAAGGTTATCAAGTTGGATCGCGATATTTTCACCAAGGTGATGCATTCCAACACACATCTATTACCACTGTTTACCAACTTATTACTTCGCCACTTCAACCGCCGCTTACAACGAAGTATTAACACAAAACTTGAACTGCAAAAAACCTTAGAATCACTCGAAACTGCGCACCAGCAACTGATCGAAAAAGAGAAAATGGCCATGTTAGGTCAACTCGTTGCTGGGGTGGCCCATGAACTCAATAACCCTATTGCAGCGATTTTGCGAGGGACAGAAACACTGACGAGTAAGCTTGATCAATTACTGGAACTTGGTTCAAAAAATCTGTCTAATGAGCTAACGACGCCGAACGAGAAAGGCAAGACTATTTTGGACCAAGCGTTGATATCAACACCCACCTCGACGTCTGAAGATCGTGCCAAATCTAAGCTTTTAGATAATGAGATCAAGCACCGCTTACTGGCAAAAAAATTGGTTAAGCTCCGTTTAGAAAATGATCAGGAACTCGTCTCTCTCGCCAAACATAACCCTGAGCATGCGCTTGAGCTAGTGAATCAATACGACCTTTACCACTTAACCGGCACGACACTTCGCTCTATTGGAGTTTGTGCACATAGAATTGCAGACATGGTCAAAAGTCTTAAAGGATACGCCCGACCTGATGATGAATGTTTCCATTCGGCGAACATCTATGAAGGGATTGAAGATACGTTGGTGATCTTTGAAAATAAGCTAAAACACCATACGGTTGTCAAAGAGTATTGCGAGCTCCCGAAACTTTATTGTCAGCCGATTGCTTTACAGCAAGTCTGGACAAATCTCATATCCAATGCCATTGACGCTCTCCCAATACCTGGAGAACTCAAAATTCACACATCAATCGAATCAATCGAAGATCAACACTGGGTTGTTATTTGTTTTGAAGATAACGGGACGGGTATTACCCCTGAGCTACAAGAACAAATTTTTACTTTAAATTTTACCACCAAGAAAGAAGGCAATTTTGGACTGGGTATTGGATTATCTGTTTGCCACCAGATAATCAATCAACACAATGGCAGAATTGAGGTTGAATCCGTTCCAAATGAATTTACTCGAATGGCGGTCTGGCTTCCTATTCACTGCACCCTACACAGAGACAAGGAGTAACCATGAATAAATATCTCATTCTATGTGTTGATGATGAACGCGATGTTTTAGACAGCGTCATTCAAGATTTAGACTGTTTTGAGGAGCACTTTATCGTTGAAGCGGCAGAGTCCGTCGCGGAAGCGAAGCACATTCTGTCAGACTGTGCTTCGGAACAGACGACACTCGCGCTGATACTTTGCGACCACATTATGCCAGAACAAACCGGCATTAGTTTTTTGATTGAACTGAATAGTGATGATCAAACCAGTGCCAGTAAAAAAGTGTTGCTGACAGGCCAAGCAGGGCTCGATGACACGGTGGAAGCCGTTAATCACTCTAGCCTTGATTACTTTGTTGCGAAACCATGGAGTGGAGACGAACTGAGAAAAGTGCTTATCGCTCAACTCACTGCATTTATGATAGAGAATGAACCTGAACTAATGCCATGGGCCTCGGTTTTAGATACAGAGAAAATCTTCAATGCTATCGCTAAGAATCGTATTAGCTTTGGAGAATAGTGCGTTTTTAGGCACTTAAATTGCTTAGTTTTTGGTTAAACGACAAAAGAATGACATTTTTTGTTAGTGCCATTAAGCAAGGATGCATTATCATGTCGTGATATATCATAGTCATAGCGGTACACTGCTTAGGACAACGGAAATAACTAGAAATAGGTTCATCGTAACTATGCATAAAAAAATCATTGCAACAGCTTTATTGCTCGCATCAGGTCAGGCCTTTTCAGAAACTGACCCTAATAGCCCTTCAGTAATGAGTAACTTCAGTTACGATTATTTTGAAGCTCGTATTGGCGCAAGCCCCGTGACTTTCGGCGCTGCCGTCAGCAAAACCATTCATCCAAACGCCCACTTTATTGGACGTATCGACTCTGAATTTGAAGGCGACTATGACGCTGCTGCTGGTTTTGGATTTCACGCACCAGTCAATAACTGGGCTGACTTTACCGGTGAGATGTTGTTCCGCATGCAAGATTTGGGTAGCACAGATACTGGAATCGAAGTCAACCTGGGTATTCGCCAATGGTTAGGTCCTCAACTTGAGGTCGGTGGTAAAGCAGGTTACGTTTCAATCGACAAAAAAGACGACTGGCTAGGCTCTGCTCACATTCGTTTCCATTCAACAGAGCTTTTTTCTGTGGGAGCAGAGATCCGTATCAATGATGCATACGGCGATCAAGCGATTCTGACCGCAAGATTCAAGTATTAAACCCAATAATATAGTGTCGAACCGCTTATTCTGAGCACTATTTAATAGTGCTCGGTGTTCACGTAGATTACATCGACATTTTCTTCAATATTATCCCCAATAAAAAAGCCGCCCTGGAATACCATGGCGGCTTTCTTTTTAATCGATAGAAAATAACTACTGGCAGCTTTCCAACAATTGACGTTTACGAGGCTCTTGAATTAATTTCCAATGGATACCTTCCACTGCACCTGCAAACTTCCACAACAATTTAACATCAACGTCAGTTCCGTACGCGGTTCTCACTTTAGAAAACACCGCCGAAGCGCCTAATTTCATAAATGTCTCTACGTCTTCGATGCCAGCCTTTTTGACCATGCGTTCTAGTGTCAATTGCATGTTAGGCAAGTCTCTCAGGCGTCGACTCGCAGACGATTTTTGGAACTTACGCTGATCAACAGACAATTTAATCGACTCACTTACGATCTCGTATATAGCGTCACCTTTATCGGCGAAAATTTGAGTTATATCGTAGTAGTTTACTGTTGCTGTCGTTTGCTTTTTCACATGACGGTATTTCTCACAACCAAGTTCATTAAGCCTTGAATCGAGTTGATCTCCACCACGAATGAAAATTCTACCGCTACTGAGTAGAGCAAACATCGCCTCATTTTTAAATAAGCCTATGCCACCAAACATTGAACGTTTCTGAAAAGAACCGAAATCGCCCACATAATCCATAAATAGTTGTTCTGTCATATCCATTGATCCTTCTAATCATGTGTTACCCCGATTATGTGTGATCACCAGATAGCAGCGTTTTAGCGAAATTTTTTGCTCTAAGGCTGATATTATAATTAAATTTGAGTTCGCCTTAGTTAGTAAGGAAATGATAGTTAACGACGAAAAATAAGTCTGTTCAAACTTCACATCATTTCAATAAAAAAGTCGATTTTGTGAGAAGGAAATCACACTTACAGTCTTTTATATTCAACATGACACACATTATTCATACTAACGCTAATGCAGACAGACTCTAATTATGTAAGTTGTTGCTAATCTACTCAGCATTTAGTTACACTGTAAGCCGTATTTCTTTGGTGACTGGCTATGAATCATTTATCTTTTTATTGGCTTCCCGACAATAAGGAGGCTCTCGTTAAAAGTATAGAGAGCGAATTTTCCGAACTTATTGCTCATTCAGTAAGCACTGGCAAAATAACTTTACCCCCTATTCCAGAAGTCGTTTTACGCATTCAGTCCCTTTGTACTCAAGAAACAACGGAGATTATTGATATTGCAGACTGTCTCCTCGAAGACCCTGGGCTTGCTGCCGTAGTGATTCGTGTTGCAAATTCGGTTATTTTTAACCGACGAAACATTACCTGTACCGATCTTTTTACTGCGGTATCTCGTTTGGGTATCTTGCGTGTGCGAGACATCGTCACAGCGCAAGCGATTGAGCAATTAAAGCATACCGTCAGCTTAAGTACGCAATGTAATAAAATTCTAGTGAAGAGCGCAGCAACTTCTAGGGAACTCGCGGCGACCATGGTTATGGTTGCTAAAGCATTTAAAGAAGCTCAGCCCAAAATTTATAATTATGTTGAGGTAGAAAAAGCACTTTTGTCCGGTTTACTTGCTGATATCGGTCTTTTTTGTATGGTTAATGAGTACCATCAGTATCTAGAGAATGGCAACTACCTCGATATAGATATCGCACTGCAAATCTTTGACTCACAATGTGCGGCTTCAAGTCAACTGGTACTATCAAGCTGGGGGTTTGACCAAGATTTCATCAGCGTTTCTAGTAACCTAGATCACACCCCTAATGTAGAAAGTCCACTGAGCTATCTAGACATCGCCCGAATTGCTCACCATACTCTCCTGTTCCGTAGAAAAGATGACGAACTGGATGAGCATTTTGTTGAAATTGATACAACAGGCGCCGATGTGTTGTACAAATTAACCAACCTAAGCGATTTTGACTTTAACAATCAGATAAGCGAAGTCATTGTAGCAAGTGGTCTGTAGCCTTAACACCGCATAGCATTTAACGATACATTCGCTATACAACCGAGTCACAACAGGATTTTTAATGTTCTCAGGGATGATCTTTATCTTTGCCCCACTGGTGGTGGGGTATCTAATTTCGATATCGAAAGAAAACACCTTACACCTATTAAATAAAATGACTTCGTACCTTATCTACGTCATTTTATTCTTAATGGGGCTGAGCTTAGCTGCTCTTGATAATCTAGGCGAAAACCTACAGCTCATCATCAAGTTCACCGCGACGTTTTTTCTATGCATTGGTTTTTGTAATCTAGCCACATTACCCATTATCGACCGGCTATTTCCAATTAATGCCAGTAACACTTCTTCAAATCTACCGCTGGCTCTTATGGCTCTCGAATCAGCCAAGTTGATCCTGGTGGTTGGCGGTGGACTCATTATAGGTTTGTTGGGTGCAATGAGTCTTGATTGGGTTGATACCGCAAGTGAATGGATACTATTTTTATTACTCTTTTTTATTGGTATTCAGCTTAGAAACAGCGGTCTAACCCTGAGACAAATCCTCATCAATAAACAAGGGATGCTCATCGCACTCATCATTGTGATCAGCTCGCTCATTGGCGGTGTGTTATCAGCGTTTATTTTGGATATCGATGTTTACAAAGGATTAGCCATGGCTTCAGGATTTGGTTGGTACTCTTTGGCCGGCATTCTCATGGGCGACGCATTCGGCCCCGTCTACGGTGGTGCATCGTTTATGCTAGAACTATTAAGAGAGCTGGTTGCATTGATAATGATCCCAGTATTAATCAGAGCAAAACCTTGTACTGCCATTGGTTATGCTGGTGCAACGGCGATGGATTTTACGTTACCTGTTATTCAAGCCACGGGTGGTGTAAAGTGTGTGCCTATCGCCATCGTTAGCGGATTTATTCTTAGCTTACTGGTTCCAATACTCATGCTGTTCTTTGTGTCATTAGCTGCGTAAAATCAAACTGATAACTCATCATGCCAACTAACGGCAACGATAAAGAAAGCCCAATAAGAACAAAAAGTGTGTAAAAAAGGACGTATTATGAAACACATAGTGATTGCTGCATTATTAACTCTTTCATCAAGCTCTGTCTTTGCTAACAACACCCAGTGTTTAAGCGACAAGTATGATGCCTATATCGATGCCTCTCTAGCTTGGTACCAAGACCTTTCAGATCTCACTTCTGAACGCTACCCTGAACTAGAGGAAGCAAGTCAATGGTTCTTAGAAGGGCGAAAAAACCATTTTGAGCTCAACCGAGCTGCTGTACATTATTATTTAGACAATGATGCGGCTAAACTTTCAACGGCACAGTCTATCGAAAGCTGGCTTCAGCTTGATCAAGCTGACATTAAAGCACTTACACAGCGAGATGATGCATTAGGCGAAGCCGCTCAGCTTACATTTGCCGACCGTCAGAGTGAACCTCATGAGAAAAACTATCAACTTCGTTCCGCTTTCGCTGACCTATTAAGTCATCCAAAGCAAATTGATAATGTTTTACAGAAATACAATCGTTCTATAGCAAAACTTGAAGAAATGGATTGTAAATAGCCTTACTTAGACATCATTCCAGCCATTTTTGATGGAAAAACACGCACTCTAAATTAAGACGGGACATTGGTTTCGTTTTGGTTTAGATTGTGCCGTTCGCAATGTAAACTAGATTAAATAAACGAAGTTGTATGGGATCAGAACAGAAAACTGTTGATGTAAACTTTGATAGTTTACTTCGTATTTTTACTGTGCCAGAAGGGCCAGATTCAACGTTAACGAAAATTGAAGAGGGCCTTTCCAGGAACCTCAACCAATTTTTGCGAGAGCATATCGTTGCCGAAGAGAAACCTTTAAGAGACATCGAAAAGGACTTTTCTAATCCTGCTATTCCTGAACAACCAAAATTCGTTTCCGATCATACTCAGCACTTGCTCGATACGTTAGTCGCGCAATCGGTTCATACTTCTGCACCCAGCTTCATCGGACACATGACATCAGCGCTTCCCTACTTTCTGATGCCTCTGTCGAAAATCATGATCGCGCTTAATCAAAACCTAGTTAAAATTGAAACCTCTAAAGCATTTACCCCTCTTGAGCGTCAAGTGTTGGGTATGCTGCATCGCCTCATATACAACCAAGATGACACTTTTTACTCTCGTTGGATGCACAGTGCGGGGCACTCTCTTGGTGCATTTTGCTCTGGAGGGACTATAGCCAATATTACTGCACTTTGGGTGGCTCGAAATAATGCCTTAAAAGCGCAAGGCGACTTTGAAGGAGTAGAAAAAGAAGGCTTGTTTAACGCAATGAAACACTATGGCTACGAAGGGCTCGCAATACTCGTCTCTGACCGTGGTCATTACTCTCTTAAAAAAGCAGCCGACACACTGGGTGTAGGACGCCAAAGTATCGTTTCAGTAAAAACAGACGAGAATAATCGCTTGTGCACCCGCGATTTAAAAGACAAGTTTGCTCAACTTAAACAACAGAATATTAAGCCTTTCGCGGTCGTCGGTGTTGCAGGCACGACAGAAACAGGCAATGTCGACCCTCTCAAAGCGATTGCCAAAATTTGTCAGCAAGAGCAGTGCCATTTTCACGTTGATGCAGCATGGGGTGGCGCGACGTTAATGTCGAATAATTACCGCCAATTGCTCGACGGGATTGAACTCGCCGATTCAGTGACCATTGATGCTCACAAGCAGCTGTATATTCCTATGGGCGCAGGTATGGTTCTGTTTAAAAGTCCAGATGCGATGCGATCGATTGAACATCACGCGCAGTACATTCTACGAAAAGGCTCGAAAGATTTAGGTACACACACACTTGAGGGATCTCGCTCAGGTATGGCTATGCTGGTTTATGCCAGTATGCATATCATCAGCAGACCAGGGTACGAACTGCTTATCGACCAAAGTATCGAAAAAGCCAAGTATTTTGCCGACCTTATTGATGCTCAGCCTGATTTTCAACTTATTTCAAAACCAGAGCTGTGTCTTCTTACCTATCGCTATGTACCTGAGTTCGTAAAACAGGCATTAGAAATTGCAAATCAAGAACCGGCTAATCATGAGCAGGTAGAGCAGCTTAATTCGCAGCTGAATGAGTTAACTAAGTTCATTCAGAAAAGGCAGCGGGAAACCGGTAAGTCGTTCGTATCTCGAACTCAGTTAAACCCAAAAGAGCTAAATAACCTAGACACTATTGTTTTTCGTGTTGTGTTGGCTAATCCATTAACTACGTATGACATTTTGAACGCCATTCTCTTTGAGCAAAGAGAAATCGCGAAGAAAGCGCCTTTTTTAATGAATGAAATCAAACTATTGGCCGAGCAAATATGTCAAACTGCCTAGTTGCTTGTTTGAAAAGTGAAAATTTCTTTCTACTTAATGTAATTACAGTATCAAAATGAATTGTGTTAAAGCACAAAATTTCAATTTTCGCTCAAATTTCCTTTAAGAATTGAAATTTAGTTTGAGGTTTGTCATATTCTCACCAATTGTCCGCAGGTAAACCTTTTGCTTAGGTTTATACTCGCCCTATGGCGCTGATCTATTATTTTGGTTGTGAACGTTACAATTCGACCTTTAATAGCAAGATGATCAGCGAGTTGTTCTCTAGCCCTCGTGAACACTATGAACACATTAGAAAAAATTCAAAAAAACTTAGAAAATTTTAGCAAATCTGAGCGTAAAGTGGCCGAAGTGATCATGGCTTCCCCGCAAATAGCGATCCACTCTAGTATTGCTACGCTTGCAAAAATGGCGGATGTTAGTGAACCAACCGTTAACCGCTTTTGTCGTCGACTAGACACGAAAGGTTTTCCTGACTTTAAGCTGCATTTAGCTCAAAGCCTCGCTAACGGTACACCTTACGTCAATCGTAACGTCGAAGAAGATGATGGGCCAGATGCTTATACCCATAAGATTTTCGAGTCTACGATGGCTTGCCTTGACGTTGCGAAGAACAGCCTTGATGCGATGCAAATTAATCGCGCGGTTGACCTTTTAACTCAAGCTAAACGCATCTCTTTCTTTGGTTTAGGTGCTTCCTCAGCCGTTGCAAAAGACGCGCAAAACAAGTTTATTCGTTTTAATATCCCGATTACGTGTTTTGAAGATATCGTTATGCAACGTATGAGTTGCATCAATAGCTCAGACAATGACGTGATTGTCCTTATTTCACATACTGGACGTACTAAAAGTCAGGTTGAGATTGCTCACTTAGCCCGTGAGAACGGTGCAACCGTCATCTCAATTACGGCGAAAGACTCTCCTCTTGATAAAGCTAGCTCTCTATCAATTACACTGGATGTACCTGAAGACACTGATGTGTATATGCCAATGGCAAGCCGAGTCGTACAAATGACGGTGATTGATGTGCTCGCAACCGGATTCACGCTTCGTCGTGGGACAGGGTTTAGAGAAAACCTTAAGCGCGTAAAAGACGCGTTAAAAGATTCTCGTTTTGATAAGATGAATCAGTACTAAAATAAACGGAGCTTTCTTTAAGCTCCGTTTTTTCTTTTCTGTGCCCCTCACATTTCTAGAGTAATAAGAAGGTCAGCTAAATTGAGGATTCGATTCAATTAGGTCAGCTTTTCTTCCACAGAATTCGTTAAGATTTCTACCTTACTGGTTCGCTCTGTTTGTTCACCGTGACAATCACCAGAGCAATGGCACACCTGATCCAGTATATAGACCAGGCGTTCTTTCGTTAATGGCAATGGATTTCCTTTAATTGCAACCGACATCAGAGCATCCTCAGCAACCTTATCGAATGAGGTTGAACAAACGCCATAATCACTCAACACAGGCAACTCCAACTTATCAAGCATCATCTGAACCCACAGCACGCCATCTTCTACATGTACGTTGGTTCTCCCGGTGACCAATTGCGCTAGCCTGATATAGCGTTTCAAAACATCTTTTCGACCCGCGTCTTTCGCCGCTTCTATATTCTCTTTCATAACATAAGGAGCAAGACGACTGGTGATCACACTGTGTGGCGCATTCAGTTTGCCCCCCAAAGCCGCAGCAAGCCCATGAGCAGCCCCCAGTTTCGCGTTAGTCATTGCCATGCCACCTAACATCGCAGCAAACGACAGGTCAGCTCTGGCCGAATAATCATCCCTTCGGCACGCCGCGATAACCGAATGAGACAACTTGCGTAACCCTTCCTCACACACCATATCCGTTAACGGATTTGGGTCGCCACAGACATAAGCTTCCATTAAGTGAGTGAACGCATCCATGGCGCCTCGAGCAGAGGTATGGACATCGGTGCCATAGGTAAGGGTCGGGTCAACAATGGCCACATCAGCGAGCATATCGGGGCTGCGTAAACTGACTTTGACTTTATCTTGTCCTGAGCGAAGCACCGCGTTACGGGTGACTTCCGAACCACTGCTCGCCGTAGTAGGGATGGCAATAAAAGGAATAGGCTTGGTTTTCAAAGGGACACTCCGACCGACGACTTCAACGTAATCGTACACATCCCCTTGATTAGGGATGATAGCGG
>NZ_JBNGCJ010000168.1:0-569 GCF_049974785.1 Vibrio genomosp. F10 str. 9ZD137 | reverse complement strand
GTTGGTACGTTACAGGCTTGCGCTTCAAGAGGAGAGAGTGGAAAGCCTTCTGAGCGTGATGGCATGCAGAATATATCCAGAGCTTGGTAGAATCGTTGCATGTCATCCACCATCCCTAAAAATGTGACGCGGTCACTCACTGCGTATTGTCTAGCAAGTTGTGCCAGTTTTTGACGCTGGCTGCCATCACCTGCAATCACCAGTTCAATGCTGCGTGGTAAGTAAGAGAGTGCAGCAATCGCGAGGTCGTGGCCTTTAACGTGCTCTAAGCGGCCCGCGCAACCGATCAGTGTTTTATCACTCGGCAGGTGGAAGTGTTTACGAGCCACACCCATTGACCCTGGCTGGAACTTATCACCGTCAATTCCATTTTTAATCGTGATGGTGTTTTCGTATGAGAAGTGGTTCAGCAGGGCGTTTTTAACCTGATCCGCATCGGCGACCAACTGGGGTTTTGAGATGTTTAACGCGACTCTTTCAAGACGACGGTGCTTAACATTGTTTAAGTGCCAAACATCATGCTCGGTGTGAATTCTTATTGGAACAGACGCCAATCTCGCTGCCAGACC
>NZ_JBNGCJ010000167.1:0-305 GCF_049974785.1 Vibrio genomosp. F10 str. 9ZD137 | reverse complement strand
CGCTGTCTTCCTCTTCGCACCAACAAAAGAATGTGGTTCGTGAGAGCCCTTTGGGTTTCAATGGTGTTCGCCAAGACCCTGCGACCAAGCTCTACCCTCTAGGTAACGGTTACAGGATGTACAGCCCAACTTTGATGCGCTTCAATGCTCAAGATAGCTTAAGCCCTTTTGGTCGTGGAGGAGTTAACGGCTATGCGTATTGCTTGGGAGACCCAGTCAATCGGAGCGACCCAAGCGGTCACTTTGCCCTACTATCCACACTGATTGGCGCTATAGTTGGGGCTGTGGTTGGGGCTGCGGTATCT
>NZ_JBNGCJ010000166.1:0-16037 GCF_049974785.1 Vibrio genomosp. F10 str. 9ZD137 | reverse complement strand
AACCAGCTAGGGTGAACCGTTATTGACTACGATTGGAGTTATCTCAATCGTAAAAAAGGTGCGCTATATGCACACCTTCTCAATCATAACGAGACAGACTCTTCTATTACATTTGCTCTAGTTTGGCGTAAGCCGTCACCAACCATTTGATACCTTCACCGTTAAAGGCAACTTGAACCCGGCCCTGAGGCCCACTGCCTTCAAAATTAATGATGGTCCCTTCACCAAATTTAGGATGCTTAACCCTAGAGCCTAAACTAAATCCAGTCTCATTAAAGCTCTCTTTCACTGCCGTTTGGCTAAAGCGCCCAGCACTGGTTGGTCTGCTTACTTGCGCTTTCATCCGAACTTCATCGAGACACGTTTCAGGCAGCTCTTTAATGAAGCGAGAGGGTTTATGGTATTTATCTTGCCCATACAGACGGCGCATTTCGGCATAAGTGATGTACAGTTTTTCCATAGCACGAGTCATCCCTACGTAGCATAGACGGCGCTCTTCTTCTAGGCGTCCTGCTTCTTCAGCCGACATCTGGCTTGGGAACATGCCTTCTTCTACACCCACCATAAAGACCATCGGAAATTCGAGACCTTTCGCACTATGGAGTGTCATTAGCTGAACCGCATCATCAAACTCATCAGCTTGCCCTTCTCCAGACTCCAATGCAGCGTGCGTCAAAAATGCCGTTAGCAGGGTCATTTCTTCCGCTTCTTCCGGCTTTTCAAACTGACGGGTTGCGGTCACCAGCTCTTCCAGGTTTTCAATTCGAGCTTTCGATTTTTCACCTTTCTCTTGTTCATACATCGCAAACAAACCAGATGACTTAATCACGTGGTCGGTTTGCTCATGCAAAGGCATGTCGACCGTGTCATCTTCAAGTGCCACAATCAGTTCAACAAAACGACTCAAAGCACTGGCAGCACGCCCCGCTAAGACTTTCTCATCAAGCAAGGCAACACAGGTTTCCCACATGGTTGCACCACGATCACGCGCCGCGAATCGAATGGTTTCTAAGGTTTTATCGCCAATGCCACGGGTTGGCGTATTCACAACTCGCTCGAACGCCGCATCATTATTGCGATTCGAGATCAAACGTAAGTAACTTAAAGCGTCTCTGATTTCTTGACGCTCGAAGAATCGCATGCCGCCATAAATTCGGTAGGGCAAACCCGCTTGTAAAAGTGCTTCTTCCAGTACACGTGACTGGGCATTGTTTCGATACAACATCGCGGCATCATTCAACGCGCCGCCTTTTTCTTGCCACTCTTTTATTTTGCTCACGGTAAAGCGGGCTTCATCAAGCTCGTTGTAAGCGGAATACACCGAGATGGGTTCGCCCTCGACGCCATCGGTCCAGAGTTCTTTGCCCATTCGCTCGGTATTGTTAGCGATCAATGCATTCGATGCTTCAAGAATGGTTTTGGTGGAGCGATAATTTTGCTCCAGGCGAACCGTGTTAACACTGGGGAACTCATGGGTGAATTTTTCAAGGTTCTCTATTTTTGCACCACGCCAACCATAGATTGACTGGTCATCATCGCCCACAATCATTACGTGGCTATCAGGCCCTGCCATCATGCGAAGCCATGCGTATTGAATGTTGTTGGTGTCTTGGAATTCGTCGACCAGAATGTGTTTAAAGCGAGCCTGGTAATGCTCTCGGATGAATTTATTGTCGCGCAATAATTCATGAGCACGCAGTAAGATTTCAGCAAAATCCACCAGCCCAGCGCGATCACACGCTTCTTGATAGGCTGCGTATATTTTCAGGTAGGTTTTAGCAATGGGATCATGGTAAGCGTCAACATGATGAGGGCGTAATCCTTCATCTTTTTTACCGTTTATCCACCAGGATGCTTGTTTCGCAGGCCATTGCTTTTCATCGAGATTTTGCGCCTTAATTAAACGGCGAAGCAATCGCAGCTGATCATCTGAATCTATAATCTGGAAGTCTTCTGGCAGCTTTGCATCCAAATAGTGAGCACGTAGAATTCGGTGACAGATCCCGTGGAAGGTGCCATTCCACATTCCAGATGAACTGCCCATCATCAACTCGTCGATACGCCCACGCATTTCTGCTGCCGCTTTATTGGTAAAGGTTACCGACATAATCGAAAACGGAGACGCTTGCTCTACCGACATCAGCCAGGCTATACGGTGAACAAGCACTCGTGTTTTACCACTGCCCGCCCCCGCAAGAATAAGAAGGTTTTCTAGCGGAGCGGCAACCGCTTCACGTTGTTTATCATTAAGGCCATCAAGTAGTAAGGAAGGGTCCATCACGCTACGCCACTGGTTATTTATACATAAAAAGAGATTATAACCTAAACAACAGCGTCAGATGAGACAAAAACCAACAATTTAATTGTTTGTTTTTTAGCCTTTAAATCAAAGAGATAAATACGAAATAAATAAAAAACGTTAACAAATGGTAAATAAATTGAAAGTTTCTGTGTCGAATATCTATCTTCTCACTTAAGCAAGCTAACACAGCTTGCGACCCAAACTAACGATAAAGTCTGAGGAAATAATAATGAAAAAATCAAATCTTGCTGTTACTGCTGCTGTGACTGGTCTTATTGCTTTAGGTGGCACAATGCTTACGGCTGCACCTGCGATGGCTGCTGAAAAAGAGAAATGCTACGGCGTTTCTAAAATGGGTAAAAATGATTGTGCGACCAAAACCAGCTCATGTGCGGGTACGGCTAAAGCCGACAATCAAAAAGATGCCTTCGTCGTTGTGCCGAAAGGCTTGTGTGGAAAACTGACAGGCGGCAGTACTGAGTCAGCATAAAGCTCAATAGTCTAGTGTTGCTAGGTCTATTTGCTCAACAGGTAGACCTAGCAATAATCAACGTCAGCATTTAACCGCTATATCCAGCATATTAAAAAGTAGGAAGGGATTCGTTTTGACAACCTATCACGATCACATCGGAGTGGGATTAAGAAGCCCGCACATCACCTACTTTCAAGCTCAAGAGCCCGAATTAAATTGGCTTGAAATCCATAGCGAAAACTACTTCCAACCACATTCAGCCCCTCGTCAAAGCTTACGTCGCTTAATGAACGATTATCAGATCAGTTGTCATGGAATCGGTCTGTCGCTAGGTAGTGTCGAACGAGTAAATACTCAGCACTTAGCACTACTCAAACAACTGGTTAATGAAATCAATCCCATCATGGTTTCTGAGCATTTAAGCTGGAGCGAAAACGGGGGGCACTATTTTAACGACTTATTGCCACTGCCTTATACCGAAGAAGCCTTGGCGGTGTTTTGTCGAAACGTGCAAGAGGTCCAAGATGCACTCAAGCGGCCAATTCTTATCGAAAACCCATCAAGCTATCTCAAATTTAATCACTCTACCCTAACCGAGTGGGACTTTCTCACCGAGGTGCAAAAACGTACCGATTGCCGATTGCTGCTCGATTTAAACAATGTTCATGTCTCGGCCTTTAATCATGGTTTTAACAGCCAAACCTACCTAAACGCCATTAACGCGGATATGGTCGACGAAATCCACCTGGCTGGCTTTACGGTTAAACAGTTAGACAAAGGCGAGATTTGGATCGACACACACAGCCAACCCGTCAGCGACGAAGTTTGGGCGCTTTATCAGCAGTGGATCACGAAACACGGCAGTCGTCATACACTGATTGAATGGGACCTCGATTTACCATCGCCAGAAAGACTGCTCCAAGAAGCAGAAAAAGCGAACCAGATCCTGTTGTCTGCGATTTCTTGCAAGGAGGCTTCATGAACACCTCACTGGCTCACGTACAACAACAGTTTGCTAAAGCGTTGCATTATCAAGCAAACGGCGATGAATGCCTGGTTGTAGGCGATCACTTCAGCGCTGATGAACGCATGCAAATCTATCGAAATAATTTCATTATTGGCCTTAGCGAAATATTAGAAGCCACCTATCCCAATATTCTGAAATTAGTGGGAGAAGAATGCTTTACGCAAATGGCACGGCAACACGTACTCACTCAACCGTTAACTTTAGGCGATGTGACGTTTTATGGTGAAGGGTTTTCCCAAACCATTGAACAGTTTCCAAACGTCATCGAAGCCGCGCCCTACCTGACTGAGGTCGCTCGTTTTGAATGGAGCTTAGATACTGCGCAGCAATGCTTTTCGCAGCACCAAGACTCTCGTTCGCTACAGCCTTTAGCAAACCTTGCTCAACTGTCGAGTGATGAGCACAGCCAACTCCAGTTTCACCTTGCCCCTGGTGTGTCACATTTTGCTTCGAGCTGTGCCGTGTTCTCATTGAGTGTCGCCATACAAACAGAACGGTTCGAAGACCTAGATATTCACACACCAGAAGTTGGGGTGATCGCCTGTCATCCTGATGGAGCTGCTTGGAGCGCCAAACTCAATCATGAACCTTATCAATTGCTGATGAACTTACAAAAAAAAGCAACGCTAGCGGAAATTGACACGTCCTTATTGACTCACCTTGAACAACTGATACGCCTAAATTTAGTGGTGGGCTTTACTATTGCCAGCCCTAAGGAGAAGCACCATGAGTAATCAAATAACCAACATTATTGACCCGTACAATACGCTTATCGCTAAGCTACAAAGCGTCTTTGTTCCATTATTGCTGCTGTTTTGCCGACTCTGGGTTGCTTGGACCTTTTTCAATTCGGGTTTGGTGAAAATAGCATCGTGGGAAAGTACCTTGTATCTGTTTGAATACGAATATGTGGTACCACTCTTGCCATGGGAATTGGCTGCCTACACGGGGACGGCAGCTGAACTCATTCTTCCAATATTCTTCGCACTAGGTTTGTTTACAAGACCGATGGCCGCAGTATTATTTGTGTTTAATATCGTCGCCGTTGTCTCTTACCCCTTACTCTGGGAACGTGGTTTCTATGATCACCAGCTATGGGGGCTGATGATACTTATTGTGGTGGTTTGGGGAGCAGGCCCACTTTCTATCGACAAATGGTTGAAACAAAAATTCGCCGATTCATCGACTTAATGACGGCCTCAGATACCACGCCAAGACGTTCACTGTTATTAACACTAAAAAGCCACTCTTTCTGTTATGCAAAGAGTGGCTTTTTTGGTCTATTGTCTCATTTCAGATTGCGCTCTTTATTTAGTGAGCGCTCTTTATTTAGTGAGCAATCTGCCTAAATGTTAAAATATCGGCATTATACTTCAATACCCGCATGTCTTAGCATGGCATCGATCTGAGGCTCACGTCCTCTGAACTGTTTAAACAGCGTCATAGGTTCGTCACTGCCACCCATTTCTAAAATATTATTCAGGAAGCTTTTCCCTGTTTCTTTGTTAAAGATACCTTCTTCTTCAAAACGAGAGAATGCATCTGATGACAACACTTCCGCCCATAAATAGCTGTAGTAACCTGCGCTATAACCACCTGCAAAGATATGACTAAAGCTATGAGAGAAACGATTCCACTCAAGGCTTGGTAATACACTTACCTTTGATTTCACTTCGGCCAAGGTTTCTAAAACACGTGGGCCAACCTCAGGATCAAATTCCGTGTGCAGTGTGAAGTCAAATAAGCCGAACTCAAGCTGACGCATGATAAACATGGCCGATTGGAAGTTCTTGGCTGCCATCATTTTATCCAACATCGCTTTTGGCAGCGCTTCACCGGTTTGGTAGTGACCAGAAATAAACGCTAACGCCTCTTCTTCCCAACACCAGTTTTCTAAGAACTGACTTGGCAACTCAACCGCATCCCAAGGCACACCATTAATACCAGACACGTCGCCCGCATCCACCTGAGTGAGCATATGATGAATACCGTGGCCAAACTCATGGAACAAGGTAACAACTTCATCGTGGGTAAACAATGCAGGCTTATCACCGACGGGTTTATTAAAGTTACACGTTAAATAGGCAACCGGGCTTTGCAGTTCGCCACTTTCGGTCATGCGACGTCCTCGACAATCATCCATCCATGCACCGCCGCGCTTGTGCTCACGCGCATAAAGGTCAAGATAAAAGCTGCCACGAAGCTGTTCGTTAGCGTCAAAGATATCAAAGAAACGAACCGATTCGTGCCATGTATCGACATCTTGGCGCTCTTTTACTGTCATGCCAAACACACGGTTAAGCACTTCAAATAAACCACTGACTGCTTTCGACTCAGGGAAATATGGGCGAAGATCTTCATCTGAAATTTCGAACAAATGCTGCTTCTGCTTTTCGCTATAGTAAGCGATATCCCACAAGTTCAGCTCGGTTACGCCGAACTCTTTTGCCGCAAACTGGCGCAACTCTTCCACTTCTCGCATCGCTTGTGGTTTGGCTTTAACCGCTAGGTCGTTCAAAAAACCAAGCACCTGTTCTGGCGTTTCTGCCATTTTGGTGGCCAATGATTTTTCGCTGAAGGTATTAAATCCGAGCATACGAGCGATTTCATGGCGCAATTTCAGCTGCTCGGCAATCAGATCAGTGTTATCCCATTGACCCGCATTCGGGCCACGGTCAGACGCGCGAGTCACGTAAGCTTGGTAAAGCTCTTCACGCAGCGCCTGGTTATCACAATACGTCATAACCGGAAGGTATGACGGTATATCTAGCGTCAGCAAGTACCCTTCAAGTTCTTTCGCTTCTGCTGTGGCTTTCGCTGCTGCAATAGCAGACTCTGGCATGCCCGCAAGCTCGCTCTCATCGGCAATCAACTTGCTCCAGCCCATTGTTGCGTCGAGAACATTATTCGAAAACTGGGAGCCCAGCTCTGACATGCGCTTACTAATTTCACCGTAGCGGTGCTGCTCATCCGCTGGCAAACCAATACCGGAAAGCTCAAAGTCTCGCAATGAATTGGTGATGCACTTTTTCTGCGCGTGCGTCAGGGTGTCAAACTCATCGCTCGCCTGAATACGCTGGTACGCTTCAAACAGCCCTTTGTGCTGACCGACCCATGTGCCGTATTCCGATAAAATCGGTAAGCAACTTTCATACGCTTCGCGAAGCTCTTCGCTATTCATTACCGAGTTTAAATGGCTCACTGGCGACCATGCACGACCCAGCTTATCGTCGGCTTCTTCAATTGGTGCAATCAGGTTTTGCCAACTAGGGTTGCTATTGTCTTGTAAGACTTGTTCAATTTTTTCACGGCAATCAGCAATTAATTGTTCAACGGCTGGCTTTACATGCTCAGGCTTGATCTGAGAAAAGGGCGGTAAATCAGTGAAAGTTAATAGCGGGTTCGACATAAGCAATCCTTTTGACGGTGAAGCTAATTAGTAAGAGACAAAGCAAGTGTGCTGATCTCGAAATTTGTTATTTATAGTAAATACTAAATATAGGTAGGTTATGGAAATTTCAATAGTGGCGTATAATCCTCTTAACAGTATATTTCAATTATGCGCACTTTATCGATGAGTGTTTGAGAGTCTAATTTGCTAAGTTATCGCCACAGTTTTCATGCCGGCAACCATGCCGATGTTGTTAAGCACATCGTTCAGAGCTTAATACTGAACGCCTTACAACAAAAAGAGAAGCCATTTGTCTATCACGACACGCATTCTGGGGTAGGCCGTTATGACCTGACTCACGAATGGTCAGAGAAAACCAGCGAGTACAAACAAGGTATTGCGCGTCTTTGGGCGCAAGAGAATATCCCTGAGGATATCCAAAGCTACCTAGACGCCATCAAACAATTGAATGACAGTGACACGCTGCGTTATTACCCAGGTTCGCCTTGTGTTGCCCGTGCTCACCTACGCCCTCAAGACCGAATGGTACTGACCGAACTGCATCCAAGCGACTATCCCCTGTTGGAGCAAGAGTTTCATCGTGATCGCCAGGTGAGAATTTATAAAGAAGATGGGTTTCAACGCCTAAAAGGCAGCCTTCCACCTAAAGAACGCCGTGGTTTAGTCTTGATTGATCCCCCTTATGAACTTGCTAAAGAATATCGAGATGTGGTCACGGCCATTGCTCAAAGTCACAAGCGTTGGGCGACAGGGATTTACGCGATCTGGTACCCTGTAGTGAATCGCTGTGATATTGAAGATATGATTGAGGGCTTGGAAGGCCTAGGCATTCGTAACATACTGCAAATTGAGCTCGGCGTTTCACCGGATACCAATGAGCGTGGAATGACCGCATCGGGTATGATTGTCATCAACCCTCCATGGAAGCTGGAAAGCCAAATGAAAGAAATTCTACCTTTCTTAAAAGAGGCGATTGCACCAGCAACAGGACACGTTAAAGTCGATTGGATTGTGCCAGAGTAAATGGTATGAAATCATTCATTCGAACATAAAGACTTATAATAAATTAGAGAAAGGAAGAATAATGGCAACTCATTTTGATTATATCTGTATCGGCGGCGGCTCTGGCGGTATTGCCTCTGCGAATCGCGCGGCTATGCACGGCGCTAAAGTTGCACTGATTGAAGCTCAAGATCTTGGCGGAACCTGTGTGAACGTTGGTTGTGTTCCTAAAAAGGTCATGTGGCATGGCGCTCAAGTTGCTGAAGCCATTAACTTGTATGCAGAAGATTACGGTTTTGATGTTGAACTGAAAGAGTTCAAGTGGAACAAAATGATCGAGAGCCGCCAAGCGTACATTGGCCGTATCCACGAATCTTACGATCGCGTTTTAGGTAACAACAAAGTTCATGTGATCAAAGGTTTTGCGCGTTTTGTTTCTGAACAAGGTGTCGATGCCAAAACGATTGAAGTGAACGGTGAACACTACACGGCGGATCATATTCTTATTGCTGTGGGTGGCCGTCCGACCATTCCAAACATCCCAGGTGCTGAATACGGTATCGATTCAAACGGCTTTTTCGATTTGAAAGAGCAGCCTAAACGTGTGGCAGTGATTGGTGCTGGTTACATCGCCGTTGAAATTGCAGGTGTACTTCACGCGCTAGGGACAGAAACGCACTTATTCTGTCGTAAAGAAACCCCTATTCGCAGCTTTGACCCAATGATCATTGAGACACTGGTTGAAGTGATGAACACCGAAGGCCCAACGCTTCATACCAACTCGGTTCCAAAAGAAGTGACTAAAGAAGCCGATGGTAGCCTGACCCTTCACCTAGAGAACGGCAACAGCCAAAATGTCGATGAGGTGATTTGGGCTATTGGCCGCCATCCAGCAACGGATGCTATCAATCTTGAGGCGACAGGCGTTGCAACCAACGATCGCGGTTACATCAAAGTTGATGAGTACCAAGAAACCAATGTGAAAGGTATCTACTGTGTTGGCGACATCATGGAAGGCGGTATCGAGCTGACTCCTATCGCGGTTAAAGCGGGTCGTACGCTGTCTGAAAGACTGTTCAATGGCCAAACCAACGCCAAAATGGATTACGATCTTGTTCCAACCGTTGTCTTTAGCCACCCACCTATTGGCACCATTGGCCTAACGACTCAAGAAGCGGAAGAGCAATACGGCAAAGAGAACGTTAAAGTCTACACCTCTGGTTTTACGGCGATGTACACCGCGGTAACCAAGCACCGTCAACCTTGTAAGATGAAGCTTGTCTGCGCAGGAGAAGATGAAAAAGTCGTGGGCCTGCACGGTATCGGCTTTACAGTAGACGAAATGATCCAAGGTTTCGCCGTTGCAATGAAAATGGGCGCAACCAAAGCCGACTTTGATGCAGTCGTGGCGATTCACCCTACTGGTAGCGAAGAATTTGTAACGATGCGTTGATCGAACAATACTCAACGATGCAATGCAAAAGGGCTTAAGTTTTCACTTAAGCCCTTTTTTATCATTCAACCTTGAATCATTTACTGGATTAACTTTATCGAGCCGTCGATGTGCACATCTCGCTGAGGGAATGCGATGACAATACCCTCTTGCTCTAACAACTCATCCAATCTAAATCGGATCTGACTTCGGCTGCGACGCAAGCCACCTTCAACCTGTGAATCTATCCAATAAATAACTTCAAAGATAAGTGCATTATCACCAAAGTCTTCAAAAGAGACAAAAGGAGCGGGCTCGGTCAATACCTCTTTCTGCTCGGTTGTGGCTTGTAAAATTAAATCCGCGACCTTTTTCGCTGGTGAACCATAGGCAACCCCAATACGTACCGAAGTTCTGACTAGCCTATCTACTAGCGTCCAGTTCACCACGGTATTCTCGAGTAGTTTGCTATTTGGGATCAGTAAATGAACACCATCCACACGACGAATACGTGTAGAACGCGTATTTATCTGCTCCACAACTCCCTTGGCATTTTCAACTTCAAGAAAATCACCAATACGTATCGGCCGTTCCCACATGAGTATCCAACCGCTAATGAAGTTGTTAATTATGTTTTGGGCGCCAAAACCAAAGCCAATCGCTATTGCTCCGGAAAGAAAAGCAAAGGCTGTGATTGGCACATTAATAAAGTCCAACGTGGTAATGATGAGTATGCCAATTGCAATAACATACAAAACACGTTGCAATAAATGTATGACATTGGGGTCTGTTTTTTTACTGGTCAATCGTCTGGTAATGGCACGGACTGCGTATTTAGTCACGACAAAACCGATGATCAATACCGCCGGAATCAGCAAAATATCACCCAGAGAAACGGGCTCGCCCGAGACTGTGATGACATTGTGCGCCAATACACTTTTTATTTCTTCAAACACCCACTACTCCTTCATTGCTAAGGTTACGAACCGATAAACACTTTAGAGGGATCGACCAAGCAACGATCGCCCATTGCTTCACGCCCAAAGAGCATTAAATAACTCATATCAGAACGATCCGTTAAGGTAATCTCAATAGGCCAAGTTTGCTCACCTAACACCATGGATGTCTTTATGACATAACGCTCTTCAACTTCACCATTTGACGATTTTACATTTCTAATGTCATTAATCGCGGCAACACAACTCACGACTGTATCTACATTATGAACGTCAGGGTGAATATCAAAGCTTACGTGCGGTTTACCGTTCTCTTTTATCTTCACAATATTATCAACATGCAATGACGAGGTTTTTGCACCAGTATCAACACGAACGTGCATGTTTTCTATCGACAAATCGGGAAGTGCAATCGACTCCAATCGACCGATAACGATTTTTTTTGTTTTTGGCATAGCATTAGCCTTCTTTCGTCGGGATTAAATCATCAATAACATTTTCAATATGTTCGGCGATATCTTCGTCATCTTCTGAAAAATACGCGATATGGAACATCGCTTCGCCTTCTTGTACTAAGGGGATATTTTGCTGACCAATAATAATGCCGGAACGGCTGGCAATCACTTTGTCGATAATATCGCCATAAGGGCTGCCAATGTCGGCCAAAACATCGCCTTTTACTACTTGCTCACCAAGATCAACCTTATGATTCACAATACCACTGGCATTGGCTCTGAGCCATTGACTGCCATTGGCAATAAACGGTTCTTTTTTCAACTTTTTAGACCTTGCTGAGCGTCTCAACATCCCTAAATGCTTGAGGACATTCACGATTCCTTTCATACCAGCTCGAATCGAAAACTCATCAAATCGCAGCGCTTCTCCTGCTTCATAAAGCAGAACTTTGGTTTGATTCTTCACGGCAGATTCACGCAAAGATCCGTCGATAATATTCGAGTTCAATACGACCGGTACACCAAACTCTAGCGCGAGCTCTTTGGTTTCTGGATCTGAAAGATTGGCTCTAATTTGCGGTAGGTTCGAACGGTTTATCGCCCCCGTATGCAAATCGATACCATAGTCACAATGCTTAACGATCTCATTAAGGAAAATATGCGCTACTCTGCCAGCCAAAGAGCCTTTAGCCGAACCAGGAAAGCATCGGTTAAGATCGCGTCTATCAGGCATATACCGGCTTTGGTTCACCACACCATAAACATTGACCATAGGTACAGCAATCACGGTGCCACGCGTCAACTTTAGCTTTCTTTGGCTAATAAGACGTCGAATAATTTCGATCCCATTGAGCTCATCACCATGAACCGCAGCGCTAATGAAAATCGTTGGCCCTGGTTTCTTGGCGCGAATAATATAAACCGGTAATGACACATTGGCATCGGTATAGAGTTTCGCAACAGGTAGTTCAATTTTACGCTGTTCACCGGGCAGTATTTCAAATTCACCAATTCTTAGTGTGTGCATAATGTTCTCAATATCCGTGTAACCATGACGATAGAAACTTAATGAACGCATAGGGTTAAAGAGTCAGTAGTGAAAGAGCCAGTGATTTAATGACCAGCTCTTCATTTTTTCCTGTGAGTGTTTAACCTTTGCCGCGTGTTTTATTGTGGTGCGGTTTCGCGCTTTTCTCAATAAAGCTAAAGACCATGCCTGCCACGTCTTTTCCTGTGGCGGTTTCGATGCCTTCAAGCCCTGGTGAAGAGTTCACTTCCATAACCATTGGGCCACTTTGAGAACGAAGTAAGTCGACACCACAGAAATTCAACCCCATCACTTTGGCTGCATTAACAGCGGTTTCGCGTTCTGCTTTGGTGAGTTTCACGACTTCAGCCGAACCACCTCGGTGTAAATTAGAACGGAATTCACCTTCTGCGCCCTGACGTTTCATAGCCGCAACCACTCGGCCACCGACAACTAGGCAACGAATATCAGCACCACCCGCCTCTTTGACGAACTCTTGTACTAAGATATTCGCTTTCAGCCCCATGAACGCTTCAATGATGGCTTCTGCCGCTTTTGCGGTATCGGCCAAAACCACCCCAATACCTTGTGTTCCTTCCAGCAACTTGATCACCACGGGTGCACCACCAACGTTTTTGATTAAGTCTTTAATATTGTCTGGCTTGCTAGCGAAACCCGTTCTTGGCAAACCAATGCCTTTACGAGATAACAATTGCAATGAACGCAACTTGTCACGAGAGCGGCTGATTGCCACCGATTCGTTAACGTTAAATGTGCCCATCATTTCAAACTGTCGCGCAACCGCGGTTCCGTAAAAAGTCACAGAAGCACCAATACGAGGAATAATCGCATCGTACATTGGCAGTTCTTCACCGTGGTATCGAACAGTTGGGCGGCTGCTCGTAATATCCATATAGCAGTGCAAGGTGTCGATAATATCAACTTCATGTCCCATGGCTTCGCCCGCTTCTTTTAGTCGGCGAGTTGAGTAGAGATTTGGGTTTCTTGAAAGAATGGCTATTTTCATGGAATGTGCCTTTTTAGTCTGCGTATATTGGCTAGTGATTTGATTTTCGGGAAGTGTATAGTGGGTATCGAAAACAATAAAACGATAAATTATTGTCGGTTTAATAAAAAAAATCGATTAGACAAGGGGTTTATGTATGAAAATCGAACTATTGACGACCTTTTTGGAAGTAGCCCGTACGCTGCATTTTAGAGTCGCATCCGAAAACTTATATCTAACCCAGTCAGCGGTGAGTGCAAGAATCAAATTACTTGAGGAAGAGTTAGGGGTCTTGCTCTTTGACCGCAGCCACAAAAACTTAAAAATGACCGCGGAAGGTCATCGCATGATTAAGCACGCCAACGACATGATTTTCATGTGGAACAAAACCAAGCAAGATGTGGGCATAGCCGAAAATGATGCTCACCAATTGGTGATCGGCTCAGTGATGTCCATTTGGGATATCGTACTTCAAGGGTGGCTAAAGAAAATCCATCGCAACATTGATGACGTGAGCTTGTACACAAGTACCTATTCCCCCACCGAGCTTCGAAAAAATGTGTTGAATCGCTTGATGGATGTGGCGTTTCTATTCGAACCTCCGTTTATTGACGATATGAAAACTGAAAAGGTAGCAACGGTCCCTTTGTACTTAGTCACCACACACCAAAATACCCAATACCAAGATTTACTGCTCGATGATTACATCGTGGTCGATTATGGTGAATCGGTAAATAGCCAGCATACTCGGGCCTTTAAAGATGTTGGGGCTGCAAAACACCACATCAATCAACCTAGGGTGGCGTTAAACTTTATTTTGGATGCCGGAGGAAGTGCCTACTTGCCTAAACAAATGGCGTTTGAATATGTTTCAAACGATCGATTGTTTATTGTTGAAGATGCGCCTATCTATTCTCGTGAAATTTATGCCATTTATCTCGCAAAAAGCCATAAAGTCGAACTGATAGAGCAGGCGCTGCATTTATTTCCAGGTGTCGAGATCTAGCTTTTGCTTAGAACCAATTTTTCTTTTTGAAAATCCAAACTTGAATGGCGACGACACCCATCAACAGCAATGTGAAGATAGCAAAAGAAGCACTATTTTCTGCACCGGGGATACCACCAACATTGATCCCTAACAGCCCAGTCAGAAAGCCCAAGGGTAAGAAGATCGCAGCAACAATTGATAACACATACATACGATTGTTCATCTGCTCAGCAAGGCGATTACTCAGCTCTTCTTGACTCACCGCGGCTCGGTCTTTTATCGAATCTAAATCTTCAATATAGCGAACCAAGTGATCGAGCGTTTCCCGCAGTTGAATTTTTTCTTCCATTGAAAACAGAGTGATTTTTTCACTGAGCAATTGCAGCATCGCTTCTTTTTGTGGCGCGAGATACCGCCTTAAAGAAATAATTTGCCGACGCAAAACAGAGAGATCATTACGCAAACTATAATTGGTCGCAGTGATGATATTCTCTTCAATATCCGCCACTTTTTCTTCTATCTCGTTGATGGTTTCACTCATTCTCGAAATGAGCTTCTCGGTTAAATCAATGACGAACTTTGGTGGTGAACCAGGCCCACTTCCTTGCTCAAATTCATTGGCAATATCTAGCGTTGAAAGCAATTTACGGCGACGGGTGCTGATTACTTTGTTTTTTGTTACCCACAAACGAATAGAGACCATATCTTCGGGGTTACTGCCTGCCGCTAGATTTACCCCCCTTAGTGATATCAATAACCCATCACCCAGCACCGTTGTCCTTGGCCGCGTTTCCTCGTTGAGAAGCGCATCAATCACAATCGAGTTTAGCTGGCTGTGCTCTCTGAGCCATTCGATGGTCGCTTCCGAGGTGTAATCAAAATGAAGCCAGTGTGGTCTATCAATATTGACTATTGAGTCAGGTGCAATCTTTTGGGAGTCTCCATTGTGATCAAAATAGAAACCATATACGACATCAGGAATTTGCATTATCTACCTTTACAATAGTGTATAGAAAAGAGAGCTCGATACCGAAAAACGCTCACTGCTAACTGCTAACTGCTAACTGCTAACTGCTCACTGCTAATTGAGTTAAGACGTGAAAATAAATGAAAGGTTTAAAGACGAATCCATGACCCTTTTCTTATTTATCATCAGCAATTTCACATTAACAACTTAACGCGACTAATACCCGACTAATGTTACTTTTCCTTGCTCAGAGTCTCCTATTTCACACGAAAAGTCGACTCGCTCTTCGGGGCCCTTTGCAAACAGCTTTTCCAACTTTTCAAAGGTATGGGGCAGCAAGCTAACACTCTTTAGACGTAAGCTTTTTTTGGTCCGATTATCTAAAAAGGCTAAGGCTGTATCCGTTAGGGTTTTATGACATGAGTCTAATATCTCTTTACTGACAACCCGACTATCAAGGGCATGCTGAAAGTCTTTTTCTGTCAATTTTTTATTCCCTTGGGCAAACAAGCAGATGGCTTGCAGATCAAGTAATGCAATGGTTTTGGGTTTTTGAGTTTCGCTATCCACATACATAGCCATCAAGCATGGCAGTTTAGTTTCATCAAACTCTTGAGGGTGGATCATATACAGCGTCATATCATCAGAAACGATACGCTGCATGTGCTTTTCAAGCTGAGACACTTGAGGAAGAGCAAGGTCGCCTTGATATTCTGTCGGCTCACCCAACATGCCTTTGTCGCCTATCGTGGTGGTCAGCGGGCGAAGGTGCTGATGTAAATCCTCATCTTCAAACGGTTTCGACTGTACAAATAACGCGCCTGCATTCTGTGCTTTAACAATCAACTGCTCATCATCGACCATGGTTATCATCGCGGTCTTGATATCTGGATTGCGTTCGGTGACTATTTCAATCAACTCTAGCCCCGTCATCCCTGGCATGTACCAATCGGTCAAAAGGATATCGGGCTTCCAAGATCGGAAGAGCGGT
>NZ_JBNGCJ010000165.1:0-535 GCF_049974785.1 Vibrio genomosp. F10 str. 9ZD137 | reverse complement strand
AATCTGTCTTAAACGCTTTGTTATACGAATTTTTCCACCAGTTCTCTCGTCATAAAATGGCTGTGTGGATCAACTTCATAGTCAGCAAACGGCTCGCAATATGTAAACCCGAATTTCTCATACAGGTTTCGAGCTGGTTGGAAAAACTGCTGAGTACCTGTTTCAAGGCTAACCTTTTGATACCCGTTGTCGAGAGCTGTATTCAAAGCATGAGTTAACAACTTAGTGGCAACACCTGATTTCCTAGATGAACTAGAAGTTCTCATTGATTTGAGCTCAATGTGCTGAGGAGTTAATTGCTTAATAGCGAGGCAGCCTTGTAATTCACCATTAGACCAGCCACTGAAAAACGTAATGTCTGGTGATTTCAGTGCTTCAACATCAAGAGCATGAACGCTTTCAGCAGGTGATGTTGCATACATATCAGCCAGATGCTCCTCGAGCAATTTAATAACTTCGCCACCTGATAGATCGTCTACTTTGATTTCCATATTCCGAACTTTCCTTATTCGTATAACGCTCTGCTAAGCGGCAA
>NZ_JBNGCJ010000164.1:0-264 GCF_049974785.1 Vibrio genomosp. F10 str. 9ZD137 | reverse complement strand
CCCACTACCGCTAAAACAATCGTATATGGCAGGGCCATGACAACCATCTGGCCGTAAGAGAGTCGAATCAGTGGTGCAAGTGCGGAAGTCAGCAAAAATAAGAAGGCTGCTTGTCCATTCGGTGTGGCTACTGATGGGAGGTTAGTTCCCGTATTGATCGCAACCGCGAGCAAATCGAATTGGTCACGAGTAATCAGGCCACTAAGCAGTGCATCTTTCACTTCGTTGATGTAAACGGTACCGACGAAGACGTTATCTGAAACC
>NZ_JBNGCJ010000163.1:0-899 GCF_049974785.1 Vibrio genomosp. F10 str. 9ZD137 | reverse complement strand
AAACCAACGCATAGTAAAAATGCCGCGCGTTAGCTGTCCCTCTTGAAGCGTTTGTTAGGCATTTTTTACAGCGTCAGCGACTTTCTCAGCTATTTCTCTAATCGTGAACATAGTTGAGTTCAACGCTACCTTATCGACTAAAGATGGGCTTAGTTTCATAATTTCGTCTTTGGTAATGTTGTGCCAGATAGGCAATATGACCTTATCTCCTTCCATTTCTCTTACTACTAACCCATTCAGCTCGTACTGAGTCCAGTTTTTTTCAAAAAATGCTTTAGACAGGATAATTAGACCATACCTTGATTCAGCAAGACCTTGGTCAATTGAACGGCGCAAGCTGTCTCCGATACGCAGTGTATATTCGTCGTACCACACTGATACACCCAACTTTATTAACTCGTCAGCTAGTGGTTTAACAAAATCGGCTTTATCTTCCGAAGCGTGGGAAATGAATAACTCAGTCCCTGATTGTGGTTCTTCTTTATCAGAGGGAAACTCAATTGCTATGTTTTTTAACTGGGACAAAATGTTCTCCTGATTATCCATTTCTTCATTAATCGCGCGATTTAAAGCCAATCGTTCTTTTTTCTTAGCTTGACCACCAAACTTGGTTCTCTGCCTCTCATTAACCTTACGAGACTTTTGATCCTTTTTTGCCTTTACTTGTTTTCGAGCCTTTATCACTTGTTTCTCTTTAGCTCGAATCTGCTGTCTAAGCTTATTGATATTATCTAGTGACGGGTCTGCAGACTTCAGTTTCTGAACAATCCAGTTGAACTCAATTTCTTTGTTCAACAAATTTTTTTCGCATTTTTCGATTTCGGAATCTAATGTGCCAACACCTTTAAACTTTGGATGTTTCATGCAAATCTCCTGATGCCTAACGCCTTACTAAGTGG
>NZ_JBNGCJ010000162.1:0-438 GCF_049974785.1 Vibrio genomosp. F10 str. 9ZD137 | reverse complement strand
TCTGCCGTGTGCTCGCATCGGTTTTTAGTCACATCCATCGATTCAACCACACTCTGGCTACCTTTCAATAAACTGCCTAATGCGGTTTCAATTTCTTCGGTGCTTGTTTTAGTTCGACTGGCTAAGTTGCGCACTTCATCGGCAACAACGGCGAAGCCTCGCCCTTGTTCCCCTGCACGCGCCGCTTCTATGGCTGCATTCAAGGCCAGTAAATTGGTTTGCTCGGCAATGGCGCCAATGACCCCCAATATTGTCGTGATGCTGTCGGTTTCGTTACTCATCTTTTGTACTTGTTCGGCGGAATTTTCAACATCGGACACCAATTCAGAGACATTAGATTGCGCGTTCATGGCGGTTTGTTTTGAGTTGTTGCCTGCTTCGTTGGCATTATGGGTAAGCTGTGCCGTGTTGGCGGCATCTGTCGCCATGGACTCGGCG
>NZ_JBNGCJ010000161.1:0-376 GCF_049974785.1 Vibrio genomosp. F10 str. 9ZD137 | reverse complement strand
TCGCATATTTTGACCACGCTTCGGCGGTTGCGTATTGCGTTGGTTCGGGCGGAGATACGTTGCACGCCGGCCCTGACATAGTACAGTTCAGGGATTGGGTGAGGGAAGCTGATAACATGTTGGATGAACCATACAAAGCTGGAGTAGGATACGTGAGCGACGATGGTTCGTTAGTTGGAGACAGTCAGTGGTGGATCGGCGGTGATATCAATAATAATGACGACGGGCGACATCTCCTGTACGGGGACACAATGGTAGGTGATAAAGCGTTTATCACCGCAGTGCCAGATACGGAAGCGAGGGGGGTTGCGTTAGTGTGCGCATACGATTAATCGATATTTGTATAGTTTAAGCCTCGTGTACTGTACTTAGTAGG
>NZ_JBNGCJ010000160.1:0-272 GCF_049974785.1 Vibrio genomosp. F10 str. 9ZD137 | reverse complement strand
ACCGCTCTTCCGATCTCTAAAGGTGATGCTGCAATCGCAGGTGAGCACTTTCAACGTGCGATTATGCAGAGTAACGCTTACGGTTTTGAGTACAAAAGTTACGATGTAGCCAAGAGCCAGAGACCAGAACAAAACCTTGAAGAGCTTACGTTAGCACCGCTTGACGAGATCATAAAGGTTCAGGGTGACATACTTGACCCTATTCAGCGTCTCAAGAGCTGGGTACTGACCGCGGCTAACATTCCGTTAATCAGCCCGACACGAGACAACAG
>NZ_JBNGCJ010000159.1:0-3813 GCF_049974785.1 Vibrio genomosp. F10 str. 9ZD137 | reverse complement strand
ACCGCGAAAGATCAACACGCCCTAATAACCATTTTAATAACCGTGGAAAAAATGCAGTTAATGCTACAAGCACTGTTTATAACCTGCTATTTATAATAAAATAACGTCAAATTTCCTTTTCGAGATGAGTTCATGTCTACAACTGGTCGCATTCATTCTTTTGAGTCTTGTGGTACCGTCGATGGCCCTGGCATTCGGTTTATTGTGTTTATGCAAGGGTGCTTAATGCGTTGTAAGTATTGCCATAATCGCGATACATGGGATACACATGGCGGAAAAGAAGTCACTGTCGAAGAAATTATTACCGAAGCCAAGTCATACCGACATTTTATGAAGGCATCAGGTGGGGGAATTACTTGTTCCGGAGGCGAAGCGATGCTTCAACCTGAGTTTGTGAGAGATTTCTTCCAGGCAGCGCAAGCCGAAGGTATTCATACTTGTCTTGATACCAACGGGTATATTCGCAAACACACCGATGTCGTTGATGATGTTCTTGCCTCTACCGATCTCGTTATGCTAGATCTCAAGCATATGAAAGACGAAATCCATCATGATTTTATCGGTGTTTCTAATAAACGCACGCTAGATTTTGCTCGCTACTTACACAAAATCGGCCAAAAAACTTGGATACGCTACGTGGTTGTTCCTGGTTATACCGATGACATCGAAGCGGTGCACATGCTGGGTGAGTTCATTAAAGATATGGATAATATTGAAAAAGTTGAACTTCTACCGTACCACAAGCTAGGAGCGCACAAATGGGAAGCGCTGGGTTTTGAGTACGAACTGGAAGGCATCAACCCTCCGTCAAAAGAGTCCATGGACAATATTCAGTCAATTTTGAGCCAGTATCATTCTAACGTAAAGTACTGATCAATAATGTTATAGTCTTTTATAAATATGTATTAACACGAGTAGAGAATTATTATGGAAATGACCAATGCTCAACGTTTGATCCTTTCAAACCAGTATTACTTGATGTCTCAAATGGACCCTGAAAACCGTGGCAAGTACCAACGTTTTCAGACCATTGTAGAGCGTGGTTACGAATTGCAAATGCAGGAGCTAAATAAAGACTTCGGTTGTATCGTTGAAGCAGAGTGTCGTCAGGTGATTGATATTTTGGAAATGTACCATGCGATGCAAGAATCGAACAAAATGCTCAAAGACGATGAGCGTAAAGACGTCGACCAAAGACGATTACAGTTTTTAGGGTTTGATATCGCTCGCGAATCACAGCTCGTCAATTACGTTCGTTTCTTAATTGACTCTGAAGGCTTATACCCGCACTTTGATAAAGCGGATCACCACTTCAATAGCCAAATGCCTATGCTTGAAAAGTATCGCCGCATGCTGGCAACGTGGCGAGCTTGCCCTCGTCAATATCACTTGTGTGCGACTGAGTTGAATCAAATCTTTAATGCATAACTTTAATGCATAACTTTAATGCATGAACTTGGAGCATAAGTCCAAGTAAACCCAATTCGATAAAGGTTAGCGTAGCGCTGGCCTTTTTTTGTACCTTATTCCGTGAACATCTTCACCACCTCATTCTCTCCCCATCCCTCTATTTTGCAATTAAACGCATAATTGTTAAGCACAATTCTAAAACTAAACTAATCTTAACTATGAAAGGATTTGTATTTCGATTGCGGGTTGTTTGACAGTTTGAACGGTTCAAAGGGGATTTCATGATGAGTATTTTCGACCATTTCCAAGCACGCTATGAGGCAGCCAAAGACGAAGAGTTGTCGCTTCAAGAGTTTCTTTCTCTTTGTAAAGAGGATAAGAGCGCCTACGCAAACGCAGCAGAGCGACTACTGCTCGCTATTGGTGAACCAGAAGTTATCGATACCGCCTTAGACCCCACCCTAAGCCGAATTTTCTCTAATCGTGTTATCTCAAGATATAAGACATTTGAAGATTTCTACGGCATGGAAGACGCAATTGAACAAATTGTCTCCTATTTAAAACATGCGGCGCAAGGCTTAGAGGAACGCAAACAAATACTCTATCTACTCGGCCCTGTTGGGGGCGGTAAATCATCCTTAGCTGAAAAACTAAAAGCACTCATGCAGCAAATGCCTATTTATGTGTTATCGGCGAATGGCGAGCGAAGCCCAGTTAATGACCACCCATTTTGCCTTTTTGATGTCAATGAAGATGGCGAGGTCTTAAAACAAGATTACGGAATCGAAAAACGCTATGTACGTTCAATTATGTCTCCATGGGCGGCTAAACGTCTCAAAGAGTTTGGGGGGGACTTATCTAAGTTTAAAGTCGTGAAACTGCGCCCTTCTATTCTTGAGCAAATTGCCATCGCCAAAACAGAACCTGGTGATGAAAACAACCAAGACATTTCATCTCTGGTCGGAAAAGTCGATATTCGTCAGTTAGAACATTTTTCTCAAGATGACCCAGATGCATACAGTTACTCTGGTTCATTGTGTAAGGCAAATCAGGGATTAATGGAATTTGTCGAAATGTTCAAAGCGCCAATTAAAGTATTGCACCCTCTATTGACCGCAACGCAAGAGGGCAATTTTAACGGTACAGAAGGGTTATCTGCTCTGCCATTTGATGGCATGATTTTGGCTCACTCTAACGAATCTGAGTGGCAAACGTTCAGAAACAATAAAAATAACGAAGCGTTCTTAGACCGTGTTTACATTGTCAAAGTCCCTTATTGTTTGCGTGTTTCTGAAGAAATTAAGATCTACCAGAAATTGCTTGAACATTCCGAACTGTCTAAAGCCCCATGCTCACCGAGTACTCTGGGCTTATTGGCACAATTTACTATCCTCTCTCGTTTGAAAGAGCCAGAAAACTCTTCTCTGTTCTCCAAAATGAGGGTATATGATGGAGAAACTCTAAAGGACACGGATCCGAAAGCGAAAAGCTATCAGGAGTACCGTGACTACGCAGGGGTCGACGAAGGTATGTCTGGTTTGTCTACACGTTTCGCTTTTAAGATTTTGTCGCGAGTCTTTAACTTTGACCAGACCGAAGTCGCCGCCAACCCAGTTCACTTGTTCTATGTCATCGAGCAGCAGGTTGAAAGAGAGCAGTTTCCACAAGAGCAAGCTGAAAAGTACCTTGAGTTTCTCAAAGGCTACCTCGTACCTAAATATGTCGAGTTTATTGGTAAAGAGATCCAAACAGCCTACCTCGAATCTTATTCCGAATATGGACAAAACATATTCGACCGTTACGTGACCTATGCGGATTTCTGGATTCAAGACCAAGAATATCGTGATCCAGAAACGGGACAGTTGTTTGATAGAGGCGCACTCAATAGTGAACTCGAGAAAATAGAGAAAACAGCGGGCATCAGTAATCCGAAAGATTTCAGAAACGAGATAGTCAACTTCGTATTAAGAGCGAAAGCAAACAACAACGGTAAAAATCCGGTTTGGACCAGTTACGAGAAGCTTCGTACCGTTATTGAGAAAAAGATGTTTTCGAATACTGAAGAACTGCTCCCCGTTATCTCTTTCAATGCTAAGACGTCATCAGACGACCAGAAAAAACATGACGATTTCGTCGCTCGTATGATGGAAAAAGGATACACCGAAAAACAAGTTAGATTGCTGTCTGAGTGGTATTTACGCGTTCGTAAATCTTCTTAATCGTAAGCAACGCTAAAACCGACAGTCTTTAGCCATCGTACGATCACATGGTGGTTAAAGGCTCAGTGGAGTGATGTTTAATGAGGAATTGCTGATGGCACAATTTATCGACAGAAGGCTTAACGGGAAAAACAAGAGTGCAGTCAACCGACAACGTTTTTTACGCCGCCATAAAGAACAGATT
>NZ_JBNGCJ010000158.1:0-399 GCF_049974785.1 Vibrio genomosp. F10 str. 9ZD137 | reverse complement strand
CCACTTAGTAAGGCGTTAGGCATCTTTATATGAGCTTTGATATTATCGTTCTTAAGCCAGTTGATTGTAGTATTGTTGATTTACATGAAGTATCAGCTGCATTGCCATTTGGCACTCAGGACAATGTTAAGTGTGCTTTCTTTAGTGAGTTTCCTGATTGCTTTAACAATTTATATACAGAGTTAAATGAATATAGTGTTGAGTTGTCTATTTACGATGATCCTGTTGAGTCTGCGCATATGACACTTTGGTACGGAGATGATTGGTCAACATTAAGTGGGGATAAGTTTATGGATGCATTGTCTAGAGTTTGCAATAAATTAGACGTTATTGCTTATGCTGTTTCAGATAACTCAAAAATTGCACCGTGAATGCCTAACAAGGCGTTTAAACGGAACA
>NZ_JBNGCJ010000157.1:0-580 GCF_049974785.1 Vibrio genomosp. F10 str. 9ZD137 | reverse complement strand
GCGTTGCGAATCTGCCTTAAACGCTTTGTTATATTTATACTGCCGCTGCTCTGTAGTAGTAGCGATAATAACCAATTAAGTTACTAGAAATAAATAGGATTTCCATAACCACAGCTGTCGGTGAGCCAATTAAATAATTATGTAAGAGCCAAAGAGCCGTTCCAACAATCATGAACTCTCTTAAGCGACGATCATTTTTGTTAAACGCAGCTATTGTCTGGAAAACGGAAGCAAAGCAACTTAAAACACTTACTAACCCAGAGTAAGTAACTACTGCTGAGATTATAGAAGCTGTACAAAACAAATATTTAAGCTTTGGTGACGTTGAAAACACGCTGACCAAATAACGAATAGTCGCTATTACCATTAAACTTGCTGCAGTCCATTGCTCAAGCAAGATAAAATGGCTCGAAATTAGTGTCCCTGCAAAAAAGAGGCAAGTAACAATTTTCTGCCTGTCTTTGAATTGAAACGACATAAGATCAAAGACTATAGCTATAGCTATAGCAACTAAGACTTGAGATATAAAAAATGGTGTCACTGTAGCCTCCTATAAATATAACGCTCTGCTAAGCGGCAA
>NZ_JBNGCJ010000156.1:0-561 GCF_049974785.1 Vibrio genomosp. F10 str. 9ZD137 | reverse complement strand
CGGGAGGCGGAGGCGGTGGTATAGCTGTAACCGTTGGGGTTTCCATTGCTGAGAATAATATAGATAGCAATACCCACAGTTATATTAAAGGCGTGAACACGCTTGATAGCTCGGGTGGTGTTACCGTTAGTGCTACTAATACGAATGATATAGATGCGACTTCGGTTGCAGCGACCTCTTCAATTGCGGGTGGTGCAGGAGGAGGGATCAGTATCAGTGGTGCGGGTGCAGCGGCTGACAATACTATCTTTGGAACCACACTCGCGTATGTGGAAAATAGCCAAGTAGACAGTGCATCTTGGGTCGATCTTAATGCGTCTGATACGTCGAATATCAAAGCGGAAGTCGTGGCGGTCTCAGCATCGTTGTCTGGCGGTAAAGCCGGTGGTATTGGTATTGCGATAGGAGCAGCATTGGCATCGAATACGATTGGTAACAATGCTCATCGTCAAGCTGTACGTTCGTATGTCAAAAACTCTGGAATCACTACATCGGGTGCACTCACTTTAGATGCCATTGGCAACATGACCATTGAGTCTACGGTTGCTGCTGGTAGCATGG
>NZ_JBNGCJ010000155.1:0-460 GCF_049974785.1 Vibrio genomosp. F10 str. 9ZD137 | reverse complement strand
ATCATCACAAGACCGGTAAACAAACTCGCCACAAATGGGATAATCAGTATCGGTTTCAACGCTTCCATGGATTGAGGAAGCGAGACTTTGTCAGCGATGAGTTTCGCGGAATAACCAGCAATAAAACCCGCAGCAATACCACCAAGAAAACCGGCACCGGTTGAACTGGCCAACATACCGCCAATCAAACCAGGAGCAAGACCCGGACGATCAGCAATTGAAAAAGCAATGAACCCAGCGAGTACTGGAATCATCAAAGCAAAGGCAGAGCCACCACCAATAGTCATCAATGCCGCGGCTAATGTCCCCTCTTCTTTAAAGGCTTCAATACCAAAAACAAACGAAAGCGCGATGATCAAACCACCCGCCACCACGACAGGTAGCATGTGAGATACCCCAGTCATAAGATGCTTATAAGCGCCTTTTTTCTCTTCACCGGCGGTTGACGGATTAGCACCAC
>NZ_JBNGCJ010000154.1:0-3889 GCF_049974785.1 Vibrio genomosp. F10 str. 9ZD137 | reverse complement strand
CCGCCACCGCGATTAAAACCGACAAAATAACCGGTGATAACCCAAACACCTCAGCAACCGTAGCAAAAACAGGAATAAGCAAAGCGGCACTGGCTGTATTACTGGCGAACTCAGTTAAGAACACCACAAAGGCAGCGACAATGAGAACAATGAACACAAGACCAAATTGTGAAATTAAATCGCTTAATTCATTAGCCAAGAAAACACTGGTTCCCGTCGCTTTCAGCACGTTACTCAAACAAATACCGCCACCAAATAGCAACAACACGCCCCAATCTGCGGTTTTTTCGATGTCTTTCCAATGAACAACTCGTGCAAAGTTCACCATCACAATCGCGGTTAAGGCAACGATGGTATCAAATTTTGCGTACCCACCAAGCATCGCGTTAATAGGTTTACTGAAGATCCAACACAATACGGTGACGGTAAAAATAGCAAGTGTCACTATCTTACCTTTATCCCACTCTACGGGGGTTTTATTGAGTTCGAAGTCTCCTTTTAGGTCTGGCTTAATGACGAAATACAATACGACGATAGCGAGAGGAAGCAAGATCATGGCAGCGGGAACACCAAAGGCCATCCATTCCGTAAATGTTAAACCAACCTCAGCCGCAGCAATGGCATTCGGTGGGCTACCGACAATGGTCGCAATACCGCCAATGCTGGCACTATAAGCGATGCCTAACAGCACAAACACATAAGTTTTATGCCCTGTTTCTGCATTCACTTTACTCAACACACCCAGTACCAGTGGCAACATCATTGCGGTTGTTGCGGTGTTGCTTATCCACATGGACAGACCTGCTGTCACGCCAAATAGCATGTAAACTGCTACGCTCATGCGGCCCTTTGCCAGAATCAGTACTTTATCCGCAATGACTTTATCAAGCCCTTGCCGGTGCATGGCGGCGGCCAATGCAAATCCGCCAAGAAAGAGAAAGATAATGGAATTAGAGAAGTTATTGAGTGCCGTCTGAGTATCAAAGACACCAAAAAGAACCGCCAAAATGGGAACCAAAATAGCGGTCACGGTAACGTGTAGAGCTTCCGTTAACCAAAGGATGGCAATAAATGTAAGCATACTCAGGCCCAAAACGACTTGAGGATCAAACGGCAGCGTTTTATACAAAAACAAGCACAAAACAACATTCGATAAAATAATGAGGCTGTTACGGTTTAAAAACCACTCACGTGTATTTGAGGGGAGTGGCACACTGTCATTTCGGTTCATGGTTATTGTTCCTTTCTAGGTAAACCTGACAACAATATGCTTACATAGAAATAACCATTTAAATAATTCACGCTACGAAGTTGTTAACCACATCAACAATAAGGTTAATGAAGTTAACATCCTGAAATAATTATTAATTTAAAATAAGTTCACCTCTCGTATAACGCCAAGATTATCAATAGAACTATCAATTTACTTCACCAGTAATTGATCAAAGCTCTCGAATACTTGAGGACATGTCATCACTCTTCCATGTCCCTGCCCGGTGGTCGCGTGAAGCGTTACAGTGCTAATGTTGTTCGCAGCGCGTTCCGATACAGAAAAGTCAGCAAACTTATCTTTGCGATCATGGACGATGATCGTGCTAGCTGAACGCTTGCTGAGTTTTCCATAAGGATCCACAGACTGAATAGGGTAATGGTACTGCTCCTCTATTTCAGACACTATCGCTTCAAAAAGTCGTAGCGAATACCCAGAACGTGCAACGCTGCCGAACAAGTTGTCGAGGTAATCCAGCACTGGAGCAATCAATAGCATTGGGCAGTCGATAATTTTTCGGTGGTGGCACTCCAATGCCGATGCCGTGCCCATACTGTGAGCAATGACACCAGCCACATCTTCTTCAAAGCTATCTAATATCGCTTCCAAGCCTTGAACAAACGCTGGAATATGACCATAAATACCATCACTTTTTCCGTGAGCAGGGTGATCGTAGGCCAAAGCGGTATAGCCCTTACTCGCTATGTGCTCCATTAACGGATAAAACTGACTCGCCGTTCCGGACCACCCATGACTTAATACCCATATTGGTCCTTGACCAAGTTGATAAGTTTTCAACACCCCATGTTCCATTTTGACTTCGCCTTTCACCAACCCCTTCGGCTCACTGTTTTTAGGCGGCGTTCTCATTGGGGTAAGTAGCAATCTTCGTGCAACTTTTTTAGCGTGCTTTGGCGCGACGGTATGATGAAAACGGGTCGAGAGATTCAACAAACTGCGCTTTACGCTAAATTTTGCTGAAGTATTAAAGTAAATTTTGTCACTCATGTTCATTCCTTGATTTAGCCATTAATAGAACGACCGTGCTTTTTTAGAACGCAGTCAGTGTCAATAATTGTGTTTAGGGCCAATAGTCGCTACTTGTAACCCGCGTTCATTTTCTTGTAAGACGATGTCTAATGTGAATCGATGTTATCACTGCGCCAACTGACAAAGAGTCGTTTAACACCTTGCCAAAAATGCTGATAGCTTGCTTGCTCACCTCGAATGGAATAAAAAAGGTGCGCACTTAAGTACAAACCATACAATTCAAATGCCGCTTGTTTCGGATCTAAATTTTGATGGAACTCACCACTTTCTACACCTTTTTCAATCTGAATTTGTAGGTAGTTTATCCACGTAGAGATCGTCTTCTTCAATGCAACTTGCGTTTCATTAGGAGAAGCGGCGTTATCTTTCCACGCATCCAAAAACATACAACTGCCTTGAAAAGAGTGGTTCCAACTTAACCAGTTATCCATCAACGCAATAAGCTTATCTTCAATACTGACAGTATCTTGTAATCTCGCGGGTGAGATAACCCGTTGCGTAAAAATAAGATTCGCGTATTCAAGTACACTGACTTGCAGATTATCTTTTGAGTTAAAATGCGCAAATAGACCACTTTTGGACATACCGCACTGCTTAGCAAGCGCTCCTATGGTTAAGCTCTCTAGACCATTGATGCTGGCAAGCTCAAACGCGGTATTCAAAATGTGTTCTTTGGTAACTCGGCCTTTGCTCATATTCATCACAAAAATACATTCACTACCCTATATTTAGCACGTTCGTACTTTTTTGCAAATTAAATGTTCATTATTCCAATACCGAGGCACAATGCGATAGAGGATAAATTTAAGGATATTCATGACCACTCTTATTGAACAACTCGCCTTTTCAGCATCGATCACCGGCCCTATCTGCCTTATGTTGTTTCTTGGTGTTTTACTTAAGCGAATCCGCCTAATCAATGAGAATTTCATTGATATCGCCTCAAAGTTGGTTTTTCAAGTCACCCTACCGGCGATGCTCTTCCTAAGTATTGTTCAAGCGGAGCACGACTTTTCAAAGAGCGGAAATTTGGTGTTCTTTGGCCTCGTCGTGAATGCTCTATTCTTTCTTTTTACCATGCTTGTCACTAAACGAGTCTTTCGAGAACCAAAAGATCAAGGCGTTATTATTCAGGGTGGATTTCGAGCTAACACCGCAATCATTGGCCTCGCCTATGTGGCGAATATCTATGGTGAATCTGGTGTCGCTTTGGCGGCAATTTATGTGGCCTCAACGACCGTGCTTTATAATATTCAAGCCGTGATTGCCCTTTCACCTACCGAGCAGGGTTTTGGCGCACAAGCCGTTAAAGTCATCGGCAAAACACTGACTCGAAATCCACTCATCATCTCTATTTTACTGGGTGTGATCGCCTACTCACTCTCGATCCCTATCCCAAACGTAGCGATAGATGCAGGACAATATTTTGCGGATATGACCCTGCCTTTGGCGTTACTTTGCACAGGCGGGTCGTTGAATATTCAGTCATTAAAACACGACCGAGCACCGACATGGTTTGCCAGTTGTTTTAAATTGATTCTAGCGCCGGTCACCGCCACTCTGGCAGCC
>NZ_JBNGCJ010000153.1:0-359 GCF_049974785.1 Vibrio genomosp. F10 str. 9ZD137 | reverse complement strand
TGTTTAGTATTCTACAAGACATATTAAAAGAACAGTCCGTGTTATTAAGTGGTAGTTCTAAAGAACTTCTTTTAACTAAACAGATAGATAGCAACGGTCGAGATATAAAAATGACTTTAGGCTGGCACACATCTACTAGCCATGGAAGGCCCTATTTCTATAAAGAAGGTGGCGGTGCTGGTTACCATTCAGAGATGCGAATCTACCCAAACGAACGGCTTGCCAGCGTAATTATTGCAAATAGAACCTCATATGATGTTGCTGGTAAACTCAATCTGCTTGATAAGCGAATATTAGCGGAGATACGCCCCAATTATTGAATTAGTGTTTCAGAAAATTAAAAGGGACACACACTCTAA
>NZ_JBNGCJ010000152.1:0-968 GCF_049974785.1 Vibrio genomosp. F10 str. 9ZD137 | reverse complement strand
CCGCTCTTCCGATCTATCGAAAACTGGTTTATTTTGCTTTAAACCGAATTGCTAAAGCCAATTTGAGTCAACTTCTTTATGTGACCCACTATCAAGAAGATGCATTAGAAGCGGTTCAGAATTTTATGGATTTTGTGCCTGATGAAGAAGGGCATAGGGTAGTGATTACTCACTCTGCTTAAAGATCACTAACAGTGATGTTCAAAAAAGGCTTCACGAGGAAGCCTTTCTTTTTATCTACAATCGCCATTAGAGCAAGTTAGTGCTTACTGCGACTATAAAATATGGTCGCGTACTTCTGGATCTTTACGCTCTAGGTAGTGAATTGATTTAATACGACGGATGGTACGGCAGCGGCCACGGATGACTAAGGTTTCCGTTGTCGCGATATTGCCTTTACGGGTAATGCCTTCTAGAAGGTCACCTTTAGTGATGCCCGTTGCGGCAAAAACCACATCGTCGCTGCGCGCCATATCTTCCATTTTTAACACCACGTTGGTTTCCACACCCATTTCAGCACAACGTTTCAGTTCGTCTTCACCAAATTTACGGTTTTCTTCGGTATCGCCTTTTACTTCATGACGAGGAATCAATTTACCGTGCATGTCGCCGTCAAGTGCGCGAATAACCGCAGCTGACACCACACCTTCAGGCGCACCGCCGATGCAGTACATAACATCGACTTCGCTGTCAGGCATACAGGTTAAAATAGAAGCTGCCACATCACCATCTGGCACAGCGAAAACGCGCACGCCCATGGCCTGCATCTCTGCGATCACTTTGTCATGACGAGGCTTAGCAAGTGTGGTGACAACCAATGTATCTAATGTTTTACCGAGTGCTTTCGCAATATTCTCAAGGTTTTCTGTAAGCGGTTTATCAAGGTCAATGCAGCCTTTCGCACCAGGGCCAACCACGAGTTTTTCCATGTACATGTCAGGCGCTTTTAAGAAAGATCGGAAGAGCGG
>NZ_JBNGCJ010000151.1:0-571 GCF_049974785.1 Vibrio genomosp. F10 str. 9ZD137 | reverse complement strand
GAATTTTAGAATGTTTCTACCGTCGGTTAAATTCGCTGAAGGTTGAGAAAATGCGGAGGCATGAACAGATTTTACCGAGGTCGCTCCAGCAGACAGATGCTGTTGTTGATCAATGTCATTCGCCATAACGCAAGTGGATAACAGGCCAATGATCGAGAATACTATGTTAGTCATTTGTTCGAGTCTTTTAACGTGAAAAAGACAACCCGCAGGTTGCCTTAAAATTACCATTTAGAAAGGCGCAATTAGTCGCCGCTGCCATCAAGCGTTAACGCCTGGATAGAAAGCAACTCTTCCACTGATGCAAACGCTGAAGTCAATTCAACAAGCTCGTAAACCGCGGCCAATGCTGCTTGCTTCTCTTTACCATTTTCATCCTGACCAATAATCTGATCAAAGCGAATTGGGTTTGCTTGCTCACCTGCATCATAAACCACTCTCATGTTTGTCTCGATGCTGTTCAACGCGTCATCAAACTGCTTATAAAGAACTGGGCTCTTTTGCTTGATTAGGTCAGAGACACTGGCACCAGAGACAACAGAACCGTCCAGTTTTTCATAACGGCCGTAAA
>NZ_JBNGCJ010000150.1:0-2687 GCF_049974785.1 Vibrio genomosp. F10 str. 9ZD137 | reverse complement strand
TCCTCGATACGGATAAGTTGGTTGTACTTAGCAACACGGTCAGAACGGCTCATAGAACCAGTTTTGATTTGACCTGCAGCTGTACCTACCGCTAGATCAGCGATAGTTGCATCTTCAGTTTCGCCAGAACGGTGAGAGATTACTGCAGTGTAGCCAGCGTCTTTAGCCATCTTGATAGCAGCTAGAGTCTCTGTTAGAGAACCGATTTGGTTGAACTTGATAAGGATAGAGTTAGCTACGCCTTTCTCGATACCTTCAGCAAGAATCTTCGTGTTTGTAACGAACAGATCGTCACCAACGATTTGAAGCTTGTCGCCTAGAAGTTCAGTTTGGTGCTTGAAGCCATCCCAATCAGACTCGTCAAGACCGTCTTCGATAGAAACGATTGGGAAGTTGTTCGCTAGCTCAGCTAGGTAGTGGTTGAACTCTTCAGAAGTGAAAGTTTTACCTTCACCCTTCATGTTGTAGATGCCAGCTTCTTTGTCGAAGAACTCAGATGCTGCACAGTCCATAGCAAGAGTAACGTCTTTACCTAGTTCGTAACCAGCAGCTGCAACAGCTTCTGCGATAACTTCTAGAGCTTCAGCGTTAGACTTAAGGTTAGGAGCGAAACCACCTTCATCACCAACTGCAGTGCTGTAGCCTTTAGACTTAAGAACTTTAGCTAGGTTATGGAATACTTCAGCGCCGATACGTAGACCTTCTTTAAGAGTCTTAGCGCCAACTGGTTGGATCATGAACTCTTGGATGTCAACGTTGTTATCAGCGTGCTCACCACCGTTGATGATGTTCATCATAGGTAGAGGCATAGAGAACTGGCCAGCAGTGCCGTTTAGCTCAGCAATGTGCTCGAATAAAGGCATGCCTTTAGCAGCAGCAGCCGCTTTAGCGTTCGCTAGAGAAACAGCTAGGATAGCGTTAGCGCCGAACTTAGATTTGTTCTCAGTTCCGTCAAGGTCGATCATCACTTGGTCAACGTCAGCTTGAGCTTTTGCGTCTTTACCAACTAGAGCTTCAGCGATTGGGCCGTTTACAGCTTCAATAGCTTTAAGAACACCTTTACCTAGGAAACGTGATTTGTCACCGTCACGCAGCTCAAGAGCTTCGCGAGAACCAGTAGATGCGCCAGATGGAGCAGCAGCCATACCTACGAAACCGCCTTCTAGGTGTACTTCAGCTTCTACAGTTGGGTTACCACGTGAATCAATAATTTCACGACCTAGAACTTTAACGATCTTAGACATTGAATGTTTCCTTCTCGTTGAATATATAAATGTCAAATTAAAAACAGCAACATAATTCTTATATCACCGCCTGTATTCCTTACTTCAAAATCTTATTTTTCAAATTCACCGCGTTGATAATCACCGGCAGCTTTTACAAAGCCTTCAAATAGTGGGTGACCATCTCGTGGGGTTGAAGTGAACTCTGGGTGGAACTGAGCGGCCACAAACCACGGGTGCTCTGGGTTCTCGATAACCTCAACTAACTTCTTGTCCGCCGACAAACCAGACACTTTTAGGCCTGCTTTTTCAATTTGTGGACGAAGGTTATTGTTCACTTCGTAACGGTGACGGTGACGTTCATGGATCGTCGCGCTACCGTAAAGCTCATAAGCTTTCGTGCCTTTCGCAAGGTGACAAAGCTGTGAACCAAGACGCATAGTACCACCTAGATCTGAAGTTTCAGTACGTTCTTCGACTTTACCTTCACCATCAACCCATTCAGTGATCAATCCTACTACAGGGTACTTCGTCTCTTTGTTAAATTCTGTTGAATGTGCGCCTTCAAGACCCGCAACATTACGTGCGTACTCGATAAGCGCCACTTGCATACCAAGACAGATACCAAGGTATGGTACTTTGTTTTCACGAGCATATTGAGCGGCTAAAATCTTACCTTCAATACCACGGTCACCAAAGCCACCAGGAACTAGAATAGCATCGAGACCTTCTAGAGTTTCAAAACCTTTCGACTCGACATCTTGTGAGTCTACATACTTAATGGTCACACTTAGGCGGTTTTTCAAGCCTGCGTGTTTTAATGCTTCATTTACTGACTTGTAAGCATCTGGAAGCTCGATGTATTTACCCACCATACCGATAGTAACTTCAGCAGTTGGGTTCGCTTCTTCATAAATAACCTGTTCCCACTCAGCAAGGTTCGCTTCTGGTGCCGTAATACCAAAGCGAGCACATACTAGGTCATCAAGACCTTGTGCTTTGATAAGTTGTGGGATTTTGTAGATAGAATCTACGTCTTTCATTGAGATAACCGCTTTTTCTTGTACATTACAGAAAAGTGCGATTTTCTTACGTTCGTTTGCAGGAATAACACGATCAGAACGACAAACCAAAATATCAGGCTGGATACCGATAGACAGAAGCTCTTTAACAGAGTGCTGAGTTGGTTTGGTTTTCACTTCGCCTGCTGCTGCCAGGTATGGAACCAGGGTCAGGTGCATGAACATCGCGCGTTCGCGGCCAAGTTCTACTGCTAGCTGACGAATCGCTTCCATAAATGGTAGAGATTCGATATCGCCTACAGTACCACCCACTTCAACGATAGCGACATCATGGCCTTCAGAACCAGCGATGACGCGATCTTTGATGGCGTTAGTGATATGAGGGATAACCTGAATCGTTGCACCTAGGTAGTCACCGCGGCGCTCTTTGCGTAGAACGTCT
>NZ_JBNGCJ010000149.1:0-315 GCF_049974785.1 Vibrio genomosp. F10 str. 9ZD137 | reverse complement strand
AAGCAAAAGGCTAAGCGTTTAAAACTTGATAAGCGGCTAAGGTAGGTTCACTGCCTTAGCCGTTGTTTTATCCAATGCTCGCTCATTTAGAATCGATTCATGGAGCAATGGTAATAACGATTATTCCAAATCTTAGATAACGATTACTTATAATTAGCGCCGTCGTATATTGAAATCGGAAATGATGAATGAAAAAAGTAATATTCACCGCCCTAATCGCTATGTTCAGCACGTTAGCTTTGGCAGAAGACCCAACTGAGTCTCGCATTACAGGGGCAGACAATTCCGCTATCAACGCCATGGCGGCTCTAATTG
>NZ_JBNGCJ010000148.1:0-552 GCF_049974785.1 Vibrio genomosp. F10 str. 9ZD137 | reverse complement strand
GGTAACAACACACTGGGCGATAGCCGTTGCTACAGCGGCTCCCTTCAACTCCCAGCCTAGCCAAGCGATGAATAGGTAATCGAGAGCAATGTTAATCACAGCACCCACTACCATCAAAATCGTCGCCATATTAGGGCTATCATCATTGCGCAGCAGAAATGGCATCGCAATAGACCCAAGGGTAAAGATACTGCTACCTATCAATATATGTAAATACTGTAACCCAAGATCGTAAACCCGCCCTTCCGCGCCTTGCCAAAGCAAGAAGTGATCAGAAAACAGAAACAATATTCCAGCGACGAAAGGTGAAAGCACCAACAATAACGTTAACCCTGTTGCTAAAATATGTTTTGCACCTTGATTGTCTTTTTCTCCTTGGCGAATAGAAACAAGTGCGCCAGTACCAACGCCAACGAGCATTCCCAAGCCAAGAATAGTACCAATAACAGGCCAAGCGATATTGATACCCGCTAACCCATCAGCCCCAACATAGCGGCCAATAAAAATACCATCAACCACTTGATACAAGCCATTAACGAGCATCGCGGCTAC
>NZ_JBNGCJ010000147.1:0-768 GCF_049974785.1 Vibrio genomosp. F10 str. 9ZD137 | reverse complement strand
CTGCCGCTGATATCATGGGCGGTGATTGGCTTACCGCCCAACATTATCGTTTTGGAACTTCTAGCTTGCTGGTCGACTTGCTCAAAACACTTGGTGCGAAACCTCAGATGAAGCAGGGAGATTATTGATGACACGTAAAGCAGTCGTACTTGTCCTTGATTCGTTAGGTGTTGGCTGTACGCTAGATGCGGCGTCGTTCAACGATCAAGGAGCGAACACGCTTGGGCATATCGCTGACTGGCGTGCATCTAGTGATGTGCACTTTGCGCTTGAGTTGCCCAACTTAACGGCACTGGGCCTGGGCAAGGTACTTTATGCCGCTTCCCACAATGACAGGCTCGACTCTGATATTGAGATAGATGAGCGAGCCAGCTTTGGCTACGCGACACCGATGTCTACAGGAAAAGATACCACAAGTGGTCACTGGGAAATGATGGGGGCGCCCGTAGAGTTTCAGTGGGGGCAGTTTAGCGATAAGGACAATAGTTTCCCCTACGAGCTGCTTAAGCGCATCTATGATGAGACGGGTTTACTGACTTCGTTAGGTAACTGCCACTCTTCTGGTACCACCATTATTAACGAGCTTGGTGAAGAACACATTTGTACCGGAGCACCAATTTTTTATACCTCGGCGGATTCTGTATTTCAAATCGCCGCTCATGAGGCGTATTTCGGGTTGGACAGGCTTCTCTCTTTGTGCGAGAAGGTTCGAGAAATATTGGATGACTACAATATTGGTCGTGTTATAGCCAGACCCTTTATCGGCGC
>NZ_JBNGCJ010000146.1:0-843 GCF_049974785.1 Vibrio genomosp. F10 str. 9ZD137 | reverse complement strand
TTGTTCTCTGTTGCTTTCGCACTAAGAGTTAAGTTGTCACCCGTATAATCAACCGTGTTAAAGGTTATGACGGTGTCAATGTTAGACTCACTGTCTGCTAGAACGACACCCGCAGCAACCAGCCCTGCTGCTATACCATAAGACTCACTACGCTGACTTGAATTCGCCAGTGCTTTAATTTGCCCCGAGCCATTCACAATAATATTAGAATCAGTCGCCCCAACAGCCACATTTCCAGTGACGGTACTATCGACGATGACCCCAGCACCAGCAAAACCGATTCCAAGTGCAACTGACGCTGCAACGCCTGTTGTCACCACATTATCTTGCTCGGTTGCCGTTAGGGTAAAGTTGCCGTTACTGCGTAATGTAGAGTTGTGAACATAACTATTTAGATTGATGTCGACATTATTAGTGATTGCAGATGCGGCAATAGACACCGTAAAACCAACAGGAGCAAAGCTTGCTGATAACGAAGCTGCACCAGCCGTTGCGTTAATTTTCGACTGACTTAATGAAGTCACTGCGATATCTGTCGCTGATATATACGTACTGTCGGTAATGTAGCTGCCAACATCGGCATAAATGTCGTTTTGAACACCAACACCCGCACCAGATGCGCTGATTCCGACTGCACCACCAGCAACTGCTGCACTTCCTGCTCCAACACCTGCCGTAATGGTCATATCAAGGTCAGTATCTACAGTTAAGGAGCCCGATGCGTGAATTTGGCTGCTATCAACATAGCTATTGACCGTTAGACGATCAGACTGAGTTCCGATTTCATTATTTGCTATAGCAGCGCCAATAGAAACTGCACCACCCCCTGCTGCGCCTCCTGCG